>NZ_JBDOPO010000006.1:0-3409 GCF_039830215.1 Rubritalea sp.
GGGATGGCTAGTGGAACTGCTCTGGGTAAGCGATGGGGAGTCCCTGCTCAAGAGCTTGGCCGAGAGCATGAGGCTTGGGATTTGCAAGCGGGGTACCTAGCAGCAATGGTGCAAAACCTTGTGGCATGCTATGCTCCAGAGAGAATAATCTTAGGGGGGGGCGTGATGGAGCAGGACTTCCTTTTAGAAAAAGTGAAACTGAAATATGCCGAGCTCGCAGGTGGATACTGGAAGACTGATGATTCCTTACTGGTTCACCCTGCGCTGGGTAATCAAGCTGGTATCAGGGGGGCATTGTTGATGGCCAGAAATGCATTGGCAGCAAAATAGCTACAGTAGCTCTGCTGGGGGGGAACCCTGAGGTGTCATTTTTGGAGATGGTAATTTTGACAGCTCTTGGGCCTCTCCTAGAAACAAGAAACGCCGCGAACCACTATGGTTACGGCGTTTGCTTAAGATGGCGGGCCGGGAGGGATTCGAACCCTCGGTGACATTACTGCCACACACGCTTTCCAGGCGAGCTCATTCGACCACTCTGACACCGACCCAACTCTCTTAAATGTTACCCCTAGCGAGGTGGGCGGAAGCTAACGAGCGATCAGGTTGATGGCAATGCTTTTTTTACTAAAATTGTGATTGGTTTTTGACGACTGGGTAATGTGCTACTAAATAGTACTATGGCAGCAGAGGAAGAGATTATAGTTCTGATGGATAATGGCTCATTGAGGGCTGAGGCTACGCTCCAACTGCGTATTTTGGCGAAGGCTTTAGGTGAGAAACTACAGAAGCCGGTGAGGCCAGTCTCGTTGCTCCACTCGGCTAAGCTGAACCCGGCTGAGCTAGATGGCGAAGCAGCTCAGACTTTGGTGCCATTCCTGCGTGCTCAGAGGGAGCTGGGGCATGATGTGTTTACCATCGTGCCTTTATTTTTTGGACCGAGTGGAGCGTTGGTGGATTATCTGCCGAGGCGATTGAGTGAGCTTAGGCAGGAAGGTTGGGAAGAGCTGAAGGTCGCCATCGCCCCTACATTGGTGAGGCATGATGATTCCCGGGTTGCTGAAATCATGGCGGGATTGGTTCACGACAAGATGGACGAGCTTGGTTGGTCACATGCCAATGTGGCGATGTGTGACCACGGAACGCCAGCTAGGGCAGTGAACGATGTGCGTGAAATAGTGGCTATGCAATTACAGAAGTGCTTGGTTGATAAGCAGTGCCGAGTCACAGCGTGCTCCATGGAGCGCCGTGAGGGAGCAGAGTATGATTTTAACGAACCTTTGTTAGAACGCCTTCTTGGCACACAAGGTTATGAAAAGAAGGTTATAGTCTCGATGTTATTCGCTGGGCCGGGTAGACATGCTGGTGTGGGTGGGGACGTGGCCGAGATCTGTCAGGAGAGTAAGCGAAAATATCCTCAGTTAGAAACTGAGATGACAGGCTTAGTTGGGAGCTCAGTACGCCAAACAGTCGACGTCCTAGCTGACAGATACGATGAAGTAAAACTAAAGGGCTAGGAGCAGCAAGGTAGCCTTGGCCTTATAGAGGTCGACTAGTTAGATTTCACTCACTCTATAACCAATACCATATCACGCTACACGATAAAAGTGGCAACATAACTAATGTATAATAAAGCAATATTCTCCAATCCAGAGTTTGAGTAAAATCGCTATATTTGACATTTTCTAGCGGCTATCTGTGTTCAGTTTGGCGTGCTTAGCTGGAGTGGGGCTGCTTAGCCTTGTGATTTATCTTATGATCTTGGGGTGTTACTACGATTGTCAGAAGCTATCGCTACACGATGGCGTAGCGCCCCATATTGTAGCTCAGGTTGCATAGGGAGTTATGTTGGTTAGCTTCTTTCAGGTACTATTCGTCAGAACATGCCTGCAGCCATATATTTCATCCTGCCAAACACGTGCACCACGCGTACTGGAATGCGGCGGACCTTCTTGTTATAAATTTTGTTATCATCGCTCAAGAGTGAGTTTCTATTTGCTTTGAGAATGGTGAAGTCTTCGAGGTTGTGCTTAAGGAGAACTTCTTCATCGGCCTGAGATTTACAGGCACTATCGCTCAGGATAATACCTTATCCTTTTCATCTACTAGACCCTCAAAGACTTGGCTGTCGTGAACACTTGTAGGCGTTGTCACATGAGCGTCGATTAGTTTACTTTTTACATCAACCGTTGGGTGATTCTTGTAGCCAAAGTGAGTCTCGGTATTCTTCTTGGTTTATCGAATATCACAGTCTTTTTGTGCTCCCTTGGGCGAACCTTTTTTTCAAATCCGTCGAGACGCTCACCTTCTTTAATTTGCTTGTTTTGCTCTCTCGTATTCCTTTGTTTTGGAGCCTCAATAAAGCTGGCAAAATACTACGATCTTCTTTAGCAACTAGACTTTGACCATCGAGAAGCTCACGAAAACCGACAAATAACTTGTTACTTTCGTTGGTTCCATCGCGCTAAATCAACTCCTTAAAACCCCCAATGGAATTGCCTCTTGAACATCGTCACCTATTTGAAGATCTAGAAAGTTCATGAAGCTCGAGCGATCTCCTATTTAAAATTGTAGACTTTATCCCTCGATGACGCCCGATGCATAAATCTCACTCATGAGGCCATGATAATTGCCAACTAGGCCTACTTTTTGTTGTTCTTACAGAGGTGCCTTGGGCTCAGTACAAGTCGCATCATTGCTTGAGAGGGCTAGCTTAATCGAATGGGAGATCAAGTCCTCATTTGCCGATGCAAGCAGTCGAGTATTCTTGCTTTTGAAGGACTGTATCTATCGTGAGTGCAGTTGCAGGTAAGGGAGCCTTGGCAGGAGCAACTATAGAGGGTTTCTTGATTGCCTCTTGGCCATAGGCGCCGACCTCGCCCTAGCCGATATCATCGATACAAAAGATGATGATGGAGCTTTCTTTTTCGCGGCGTGAAGTGTGCTAGCTCCTAAAAGTAACTATTCTAGCGTGAGCGTGGTGGAAGATAGCGTCATAGTTTTACCTGCCTAATGGCCGAAGTGAGGCAAGTCCTAGATGCAATCTGAAAAGATTGCCCAAGTCGGGAGCCTGCTTTTTGCTACTACTAAGCCAAGGTAGTGCGATGCACTCAGCATAGTGATTCAAGGAATAGCCCCAGACATCGCTGCGCGCGGACTGGGGCCTATGAGTTCTGGTGAAGTGTGTGGTGGCAAGCTTCTCTGGCGATTATGCCGAGCCAATGCCGGGTGTTTTTTACATGATTCCCATTGGTTGTTCCAATTAAGTGCGAGCCATTGGACGTTGCAGCTATTTATACTTTGTATTTACTGCCCATTTTGCTCCGAATAAAAAAGAGGTTTCGTCATCATCGACGAAGCCTCTTTGATGGCGGTGTTGATGGTCACGAAATTATTTTTGCACTTCAGCGTA
>NZ_JBDOPO010000037.1:0-3408 GCF_039830215.1 Rubritalea sp.
AACAACGTGCAGAACTTGAGCCAAGCCAGCGAATATTGCTAGAACTAGCGCACACATTTGGCCGTGAAACCAACGACCTCATCCAGTAGTCTCAGTCCTGCTTGACCTACACCTAGCAAGTCTCTAGCGTGTACCGATCTGAGGCGCATTCGCCCCTTCTCAAACTTTATTTACCCATTCTAAATCATGATCGTTAAACCAAAAATTCGCGGATTCATCTGCACTACCTCACACCCAGATGGCTGCGCTGCACATGTGCACGAGCAAATCGACTATGTAAAGTCCCAGCCAAAGATCGAGAACGGTCCTAAGAACGTGCTGGTGATTGGTTCCTCTACTGGCTACGGCCTAGCATCACGCATCGTCCCAGCATTTGGCGGTGGGGCAAACACCCTCGGCCTCTTCTTCGAAAAGCCGGGTTCAGAAAAGCGCACAGGATCTGCTGGTTGGTACAACACTGCTGCTTTCGAAAAAGCTGCTACAGCTGAAGGCCTCTTTGCTAAATCACTCAATGGCGATGCTTTCTCTAACGAGCTCAAGCAACAAGCTATCGACATCATCAAAAACGACATGGGCGGCAAGATCGACCTCATCGTTTATTCTCTAGCATCCCCACGTCGTACGGACCCTAACACTGGTGATGTCTACAAATCTGTCCTCAAAACAACTGGCGGTGAGTACACTAACAAGACTCTCAACACCGATAAAGGTGAAGTCGACGAAGTCACAATCGGCGCAGCAACTGCTGAAGAAATCGACCACACTGTGAAGGTGATGGGCGGAGAAGACTGGGAAATGTGGGTCAACGCATTGGCTGACGCTGATGTGCTTGCTCAAGGCATCAAAACTGTCGCTTATTCTTACATCGGTCCTGAACTCACTTGGCCAATCTACACCGATGGCACCATCGGTCAGGCGAAGAAAGATGTCGAAAAATCCTGCGCCACGCTCGACGCAAAGCTCAAGGCGTCACTCGGCGGCGAAGCATTCGTTTCAGTAAACAAAGCACTCGTCACTCAGGCGTCATCAGCTATCCCTGTCGTACCACTCTACATTTCTATCCTCTACAAAGAGATGAAAGCTAAAGGCCTCCACGAAGGTTGCATCGAGCAAATCGAGCGACTCTTCTCTGACCGCCTCTACGCTGCTGACCGCAAGCTCGACGATGCTGGACGTATCCGTATCGACGACTGGGAAATGCGCGACGACATCCAGGCAGCCGTCTCTAAGATCTGGGATTCGGTTTCTAACGAGAACTTCTCAGACGTCTCCGACTTTAAAGGCTACCAAGACGAATTCCTCAAGCTCTTTGGCTTCGGAATCGATGGAGTTGACTACGACGCCGAGGCTGATCCAGCCACAGCAGTCCCATCACTAGCTGAGTAATGTAAAAGAAGCGTCCCGCTTCTTTCAAAAATTTCCAAAGCGCCTCGCCCGGTCTCACAGGCAAGGCGCTTTTTCTACATTTATCCACCCCAATGAAAATAGACTACCTTTTACCACGCGAGACCCTCAAGACGGGAGCCAAGATCCACTACAACAAAAGGCTGGTCGTAAAATACGTTCTGTTTATTTACATCATCGGGTTGATACCAGCCTATTCGATGTTTGGCGAAGCCAACTACACAGGAATCGCTGGGCTCTACATTGTTTTATTCTGCCTGATGCCACTGAACCGTCTGTTCTATGCTGCGCGTGTTTCTAAGTATACCTTTAAAGCCAAAGCTAAGCAAGTCCCCCACACCGTATAGGTCACAGAAAATGGTCTCAATTTCTCCTTTCCCACTGCATCTAGCAGCACAGCTTGGGCAAATTTTATGACTACCACAAATCACCCTCTAGGGCTTCTTATCTACCCTCAGAAAAACATCTTTTTCTTTATCCCTGCCACAGCGACAATCACAGACGGCACATGGGAGGAATTAACCGAACTCCTGAAAACGCAAATTGAAAAGAAAATCTAGCCCTGCGTGATCTTGTTGCATCGTCTCGAACGTGTCACGTAAAATTCTAAGCACCCAAAAACAAGACAATGAAATTGTCCTCCAACATCCACCTTTCCTACTGCACTAACATCCACCCAGCTGAAACATGGGAGGAGACCTTTACGGCACTTAAAGAGCACACACTTACCGTGCGTGACAAAGTTCTCTCTAGCCAACAGCTAGAGCCCGAGACTCCTTTCGCGATTGGCCTGAGGCTCTCAGCTAAAGCTGCCAATGCATTTTCCGATGGCGCAAAACTGGATGACTTCATCGCTTGGATGAAAAAGGAAAACACCTACGTCTACACAATCAATGGATTTCCCTACGGAGCCTTCCACGGCACACGGGTGAAAGAAAAAGTCTACCAACCGGACTGGACGACCCCCGAGAGACTCAGCTACACGCTGGAGCTTTTCAACATCATAGCCGAACTCGCACCTGCGGATGTCGGTGGATCCGTCTCTACGCTCCCTGGTTCATTCAAAGAATTTGATGCCAACGAGGAACTGATTTTCAAGAACCTCTACGCCTGCGCAGTCCATATCGAATTACTTTCTGAGCAATACGAAAAAGACCTGCACCTTGGGCTTGAGCCTGAGCCGCTCGGGCATTTTGAGAACACACAGGAAACGATCGAGTTCTTCATCCGCTTCCACCAGTGGGCAGAGAAAAATGATCTAGAAGCTGACATCCTCTCCAAACGAATCGGCGTCAACTACGACACCTGCCACTTTGCCCTCGAATACGAAGATTGCCACGCTTCTCTCACCCGCTTCGAAAATGCAGGCATCCGCATTTCCAAAATTCATCTCTCTAACGCGCTCTCGATTGATCCACTAGACAGCGAGGCGCAAATGGCAATCCGCGCCTTCGATGAACCAACCTACCTCCATCAGGTGCTCATCAAGAAGGAGGATGACTCGATCCTACGCTTCCGCGATCTCCCCGAATACTTTGCTGCGAGCAAGTCATCTAACTACCCGCACGATGGAGCCACCGAGGCTCGTATCCACTTCCACATCCCACTCTATGATGCCCCTGCCCCCCCTTTGGGATCGACCCGTGACCACGCAGAAGCAGCACTAGCATTCCTCAAGCAAAAGCCAGAAACCTGCCCACACCTAGAAATGGAAACCTACACATGGGGAGTGTTACCCAACGCTCTACAGATCCCTATTGAAGACCAACTGACTCAGGAGTACCTGTGGACTCTTAAGCAAGTAGCTAGTGGTGAGTAGCAAGTGGCTCGTACCCTCGATATGATGAAACTTTCTGCCCTAGATTTCATCGTACAGGAAATCTTACCTCTCAAATCATACATCATCAATCCATCATGACTAAACTCTCAGCAATCCTGGCCACAGGACGCATCTCTAACCTCCCCACTGTTTGGTGTAATGTGTTGGTCGCTTTTTTGTTAGTT
>NZ_JBDOPO010000333.1:0-3400 GCF_039830215.1 Rubritalea sp.
AACAAAGCACTGGAGTCGACTGGGCGTGTTCCTGAGATCTTCAATACCGACCAGGGGAGTCAGTTTACTTCATCTGAATGGATATCGGCACTCAAGGGTCATAAGATTCAAATAAGCATGGATGGCAAGGGGCGCTGGATGGACAATGTCTTCATTGAGCGGCTGTGGAGAAGTGTGAAAAATGAAGAAATCTTCCTATTCGAGCACTTCACTGTGCCCAAGCTCCGCGCGGGATTGACCAAGTGGTTTGATAGATACAATGACTGGAGACCCCACGACTCATTAGGCAACGACACGCCCTCAAATACCTACGAACGTAAATCTGGAACCACTATCAATCCACAGGAGCAAGACGCCGCCTAGCCCCCCAATTGGCCAAAATTTGGTAGTCTTTACTACAGGCTGGAAACTCCACTGCGCTACGCTTCGTTGCGTTTGCAGCCTTCCGCTACGACTAGCAAATTTTGATTAGCCCTTGCTCCAGCCTCACTCCTATATTATCACCTAGCTCATCCTCCCATCATAACTTAATAGCTGAGTCTAACGGACGGAGAACGGGGTCCACCTCACTTCAACACCATTGGAGCATACATCTAATGCACCGGAAATATTACAGCATGTAGGTTATAAAATACACTCTAAGTGATCGATCCTCAAAAGGCCTAAAATCGCTCAAACCAAAAGTCTCAGCAAACTGTTAGCTGGCCTCCCCTTAGGCGGTGTCTTGGTAATATGAAACACACAAACCATTAAGCCCTCCAAGATAACACTAAAAAGGATAACCGCCAGAATACCGAGGTAGACAAAGTTAGTATAACCAGCAACTACTGTGCATCTATCCGCCTGTGAGCTAGTGAGCTAAACACGAGGCTAGAGAAGATCGCAAAAATCGACCCGGCAGCTTCGACATAAGGAATCACCCATAGCGCGTCATACGCTACCAAAATATTGGGTATGGCTGGCGACCACAATCCTAGCATAAAAGGCTTTGAGAACAAACACGACACCAATCCAGATGTTGCGTAATGATGGTGTCGGATTAGAATTTAAGACGTATGCTACTATTCCTTATCACCATGTTCATCACGTCCAACCATGCATCAAAATAGAATTACAGCCTGTCCACATTTACCTCACCTAACCTCACCTCTGCCGATTACTCACACTAGGATTCATAGAAATGAATGCGGTGAGGCGTTTTATATAGCCTGTTTAGAGCTAGCACAATCACTCTGGATAAATCAACGACCAGCACAAGCCATTCTTCAGCTTGATAAGGCTATGATGGCAATCATTCCACCTAACTCTGACATACTAGACAAGCATCCGATTCCTTATAGAGCTATGCTTTGGATTATAGATAGCAACCAATCCGACATTTTCATAGGTAACCCAGTGAGGCACTTTCAGCATTTAGCCAGTAGAATGAACCTTAATCAGCCACAGCCCAAACTTCGTATTGCACGAGCGTGGGCATGCTTCCATTTAGCTGAGTCCATACTAAACCCAAGTACTTATCCTCGCGACCAAAGGCAAATAGAGGAAGTGAAGCTTGAAATTCCAGATTACCACGCAACGACCGAAGCTATCGAGAAGCTCAGTCAGCATCAACTAGAGTTAACATGGCTCGGGCAAGCTATGAAGTCCACGCTCTGAACAAAAATGAAATACTCTGCCTGTAATCATTTTGAAATGAAAGCTTCTTCAAGCAAAGAAATTGAAGGTAATCCTCACTACCGCACCTCCAACACAAATAAACCTTTCTGGGTGTCCCAACTAAATCCTGACTATAAAACTCCAACAAGACTAAATCAAAGTTGGTATCTGAGCATTTTTCTGAAAAATAAAACCCACCAGATAGCCATCCTTTGAGAAACTATGACATACTCCAAATCATAACTTCCAGAATGCCAGCCAAAACATCTATGTAAAACAGCCTAATCAACTAAAAATCGAGACAGACAGCTCTACATAGTTGATTTTCTTATGCTACAATTCACTCATAAGTCTGAGCTTAGATAAGGATACCTAAAAAAACTATCTCACAAGTTGACAATCCCACCAGTATTCATCAGTATCGCACAGCACTGTGAGGCCGGCGTGGCGGAATTGGTAGACGCGCTCGACTCAAAATCGAGTTCCTTGTGAGTGCCGGTTCGATCCCGGCCGCCGGTATTTTTCTTATTCCAGTGCCCCCCACTCATACAATCTTAGATTCGTTTATTGCGTCAATAAATTGCCTAAGCCTCCCCATATCGCTGCGCCCGTGCCTGAGTACAATCCTCGGCATCTCTGCCAACTCGATTTCGTTTGATTCCTCTGGCAGTGCACCACGTTGCTGCATTACACCAGATTTAACAATGTCAGCGAACTCTCGCGATAGGTTATCGAAGGCATTTGGGGCAATAGAATCCTGCAAGCGAATCACTAACTTATCCCCCACAAAACGATAAGAGTGGAAGTTGCGGTAGAAATTTACGATTTCACTCACGGCCTCCTCAATATCATCAGTCACCTTGAATAAAGCGAAGTCAGATTCTGAAATCAAATTGAGGCGCATGAGATGCTCCTCAATAAACTGATTCCAAAACTTCCAATAAGTCCCCCCTTTAGCATCTAGCAACACTAATGGGTAAATTACAGCTTTACCTGTTTGTATCAAAGTCATCGCCTCAAATATCTCATCCATGGTGCCAAAACCTCCTGGCATCGCCACTGCTGCATCAGCTTCCCTCACAAAAGAGAGCTTTCTAGTAAAGAAGTAATTATAATCTATAAGTTTCTCATCTCCAGCAATAAATGGATTCGCCGAGGCTTCAAAAGGAAGTGATATATTCAAGCCAAAACTATTCTCTCGCCCAGCGCCCTCATTTCCTGCAGCCATAATTCCAGGACCTGCTCCAGTGATAGTCATGAAGCCTTCTTCACGCATTCTCTCGGCAAATTTCACCGTCGTTATGTACTCGGCCTCCTCCGGATTAGTTCGAGCCGAACCAAATATCCCGACTTTCTTAATGTGTGAGTACGGATGGAAAACCTCACTAGAAATACGCATCTCCTTCATTGCACGGTTCATCATTTTAAAATCCCCTTGACTCACTGATCCCCTTGAAATCCTGACAGCTGTGGTCATCAACTCGGCAAGCATACAAAAACTATCACCATCATCGATCTCTTTAGCCAAAGCTGAGATCTTTTCATCGAGTACCCTCTCCCCCGTAGTTCCAACAAATGAACATGATGCCGAATTAATCATGCCCCCTGTGAAATCCTTCTCCTGTGGTACATCTCTATGTTTTCTCTTACTCATACTCTAGGGTAACTAATTCTGGTGGGAATCGCTACAGAAAAAAGGCCCGCAACCCAACAAATTTGGGGGCGAGCCTCTTGTAAGCATCTA
>NZ_JBDOPO010000211.1:0-3390 GCF_039830215.1 Rubritalea sp.
CTTCAGAGATGCGAGATCCACGGCATGAGGCCGAGTTTGATCTTCTATCAGAGAGTTTCTGAGCGACGTTGTAGTTGTAGCCTCCACTTGGTCACACATTACGCTTCAGCTCTCGTCTGATCGTTGACACGTTACGTCCGATCGTTGAAGCTATGGATGCGTTGGACTCGCCCTTGCGGCGTAGGATAGATATGGTATACCGCTCTTCGCGGCACAGATGTTTATAGGTCATTTGGCACAGGCTCGGTTTTGAACGGTGGAGCCAGTGCTGATACTAATCAGCATCTGGGCCGTTGTTCAAGTTAAGCGGTGCACTTCCGGTTTGAATCCAAGAACAAAAAAAGGGCCTGCCCCACACAATGTCGATTAGGCCCTTTCATTTTAAACATATAGGAAAATTATCCCCCTTAGTATTTGAGCTTACTTCCCTTTACGGTTTGCTAGCTCTACTTTCACCAAATCTTCTACTGCAGTATAAAGTTCTGCGTTTTCCTTGAGAGCTGTCTTTGCTGCATCACGTCCTTGAGCGAGTTGGTTTCCATTATATGAGAACCATGAACCACGCTTGAGAATGAGGTTATACTCAAGAGCTAGATCGAGAAGTGAACCCACTGAAGAAATACCTTCATTGTACATAATATCGAACTCAGCCTCCGTGAATGGTGGTGCAACCTTGTTTTTAACTACTTTGATTTTAGTACGATTACCTTGCACACTTCCATCAGTCGACTTGATCTGACCAATACGTCGGATATCAACACGCACGGAAGCAAAGAACTTTAGGGCTCTTCCGCCAGGAGTGGTTTCAGGGCTACCAAACATCACTCCAATTTTTTCACGAATTTGGTTGGTAAAGATACACACAGTGTTTGCTTTGGAAATGAAGCTCGTGAGCTTTCTCATCGCTGCACTCATTAGGCGAGCCTGCGCACCCACTGTGGAGTCTCCAATTTCTCCTGCAAGCTCTTGCTTGGTCACCAATGCCGCAACGGAATCGAGCACGATCACGTCGATAGCATTCGAACGCACTAAAGTTTCACAGATCTGTAATGCCTCTTCACCTGAAGATGGCTGAGAGATAAGAAGATCATCTAAATTCACACCAAGTCGGCGTGCATACTGAGGGTCAAGAGCGTGCTCAACATCGATAAACGCAGCGAGTCCACCTTGCTTTTGCGCCTGTGCAATAGCAGTCAATGTCAGCGTCGTTTTACCAGAAGATTCGGGGCCAAAAACTTCAATGATACGCCCCTTTGGGAAGCCGCCAACTCCGAGAGCGCGGTCAATAAGAAGGTTACCTGTTGGAATCACATCAACATCCATGCATCCCGCATCACCTAAGCGCATGATTGCTGTCTCACCAAATTCTTTTTGAATGTGTGTGAGTGCTAAATCGAGATTCTTCTTGCGTGCTTCTTTGAGCTTTTCGTTGGCTTTTTCTTGAGCAGCGGATTCTTTAGTAGACATATGGGTAATAAGTTCGGGTTGTGCAGACACAGCAATAACGGGGTCGTCTTGATGCACACAGACTGGACTCCAACCTCTGCACGGTCAACATAAAATAGGTGTTCGAAAGAACATTTATTAAAACAATCCTCAAAATACCTAGGGAGGCATAACTTTAAAGCCTTTTTAATTTTCTCAAAAAGGGCCTTTCAGTAAAAATTGACAGCCCATAATTGAGTTTTAGGAGGACCATCAACTCTTTAGCCTCTACACAGTCGCATGAGCGATTCGACATCCTAGACGAACCACCCATGGCAATGCGCAGGTAAAATCAGAAAAAGGTCACTAAGGCTAGCGTCTACTCTACCTCAGAGCATCTTCAGTTGGCCCCCACTGGATTTCAGCGAGCTCACCACCATTGAACCAGAGGTAGAGTTCCACATTTTCGTACATTACCCCACGGCTCGTTTCAGGTTTTGCGGTTCCAATGTTTTGCTTATCAAGAAAAGAAACCACTTCATCGCGCCTCATACCTATGAGTTGCTTGCCAAAAAGAATGACCTCAGGGCTAGCGACCTCGATAGTACAAAGTTGGTAGTTTTCGCTCTCATCAAAATTGAGCGAAATCCCAAGATCCCAGTAGTGCCAGGCGATTGACTCTTCGTCACCAAGATCGATTTGATCCACTTCTTCAGGGTCACCAAGTATAGCGCTCACCTCATCACGTGTTGCCCCAAATGGTAAATCAGCTAAACCTTTCCCTAGGATAATCTCTTGTGCTTTGCTCATGAGGTCAAACTACACAGAGGATTTACCTAGGGTCAATAACACGCTAAACTAAGCTCCATTAACTGGCCTTTTTACCAATACACAAGATTGTGGCAATTTGATGTAACTAAATTGAGTTGAGTCACATATTAATGGGGCAACGTTTTAGGCAGCATATTTAATGCTGGATCCATGGAAGTATTTTCTAACTCTCGCCGGTGATTTCTGAAGTCTGCGCATTTCAGTTTGCGCCTGGGATTTGAAATGCCCATCTTTTCTGCCTGATGGTCTTCTTGATAATTCAGCCTTTAGGTCTCTATTCAAATATTCGTCAGGATTGAGATCTGGGCTGTAGCTCGGGAGGTAATGTAACTCTATGATTTCAGATTTCTGATTAGCCCACTCCTTCACTTTTTTAGCATGGTGAACCCTCAGATTGTCTAAGATCAAATACACTTTCTTATTGGTATCTTTGATCAGCCGACGCATAAATTTTATGAGCTGTTGATAGTTCATTGATCCCTCGTAGAACATGAAGCGAATCTTCCCGAGTTTTGTTACCGTTGAGATCATATTCACTCTCTCCTTTTTACCCTTTCTCTCTCTAACAGGAGTCTTCCCTTTGGGGGCGTAGCCTCTACCCACCTGATCTTGGTTGCACACTCCGGTTTCATCGCCCCAGTGTATCTCAGCTCCTTCTTCGTGCGCTTTCCTCTCTATTTCAGGGTACTCTTCGTTGAGCCATTTTTGGACACGCTTTGAGCAACGTTCATAGGAGCGCTTTACTGGTTTCTGAGGCGTAAACCCCCATTGCTTGAGATAGTGACCAACTGTACGTATCGGCATGTCGATCTTGAATAAGTGAGCTATTAGCTGCCTAACAGCAGCTCGCGTCCATAGCGCAAAATTGAACTGAAGTTGGTCTGGCGTGCAGGTAATCAAGCAGCAGCGAACTCTATTCTGCTGATCAGGGTCCAATGTGCATCCTGAGCCCTTAGGTTTTCCTCGTGATTTAACCTTGAGAGCTTTAGATCCACCGGAGAGCCACAATTTATACCATTCAGAGACCTTATTACGATTCACTCCTACTATTTCTGAAATATCGCTATACTTCATTCCTCTTTCTCTGAGCTTCACAGCCTGCTTACGTCGTTCCTCTAATTCAAGGGGGCTGAG
>NZ_JBDOPO010000345.1:0-13531 GCF_039830215.1 Rubritalea sp.
CTCAGTGATTTTACTTTTTGCAAACTCCCAGGAGTCTTCACAGATGCGAGATCCACGGCATGAGGCCGAGTTTGATCTTCTATCAGAGAGTTTCTGAGCGACGTTGTAGTTGTAGCCTCCACTTGGTGACAAGTTACGTCCGATCGTTGAAGCTATGGATGCGTTGGACTCGCCTTTGCGGCGTAGGATAGATATGGTATACCGCTCTTCGCGGCTCAGATGTTTATAGGTCATGTGGCACAGACTCGGTTTTGAACGGTGGAGCCAGTGCTGATACTAATCAGTATCTGGGCCGTTGTTCAAGTTAAGCGGTGCACTTCCGGTTGGAATCCAAGTCCGACCAGTCCTTCAAGGAGGTCACTGGCAAAGAGAACAAAGACTGAAGTATGGGAGGAAACCTTACCTTTGATCCGCTACTGATGTTTAAAATCCTAATTATGCAAAGTTTTCGAAAAACAAAACCCTGTCACGTAGGTCAAGACTTGCTAAGACCTTGAGGCTGATGGATTGGTTATTCTTAGGATTTTTGTACTGAGTTCAGATAGTCCAAAAAAAAGGTATGTCGTTCAATGGCTCGCAAAAAACCTGTGGCTTTCTTGTGTGTTTGTGCGAGGGCGAGGGAGAATAATGATGGGAAGATCATGTAGCCAGGCATGATGGACTCGATCGCCCGAACTCGCATTTTCTAGTCAACAAATTCTAACCGAAGTTTAGAATTTTCCAAGTCCGCGGTGTTTCCTAGGAAAGAGCAATTCTTCCGTGCTTTTTTTCAATCTCCCCCTAGAATGAAGGTATGCCCAGCAAGAAAGACATACTAGATCTCTACTTCATGCCCGCTCGACGTGATTTGATAGAAATAGCAGCCTATCTCGATCGCTTAGATCGCCACGATGGAGTAGAAGATTTCCGTGTCGAGGGGTTTCGTAAAGCTCTTGCGGCACTGCAGAACCCTGGCGACAAATCGCGGGCTGAGGCTGTACTCCTGGCTCTCTCCGACCACAGCGAATCACCCATCCCAGCTGCCACCATGCAAGGCGCCTTCGGAGCCCCAAATGAAAGCGCAAGCTAATCCCTCTTTTTCCTATCCACTTTTTCCTCTCTCCTAAAAATGAAATACATTGAACCACACGGCCACATGGTGAGCCGGACAACGGATGACTATCAAAAGATGGCTATGGCTGGCTGTGAAGCCATTTGCGAGCCGGCATTCTGGGCTGGATACGACCGCGCATCGGTGCAAGGATTCTACGACTATTTCCGCCAACTCACCGAATACGAACCAGCCCGCGCAGCCAAATTCGGCATCCCCCACTTTTGTTGGCTTTGTATCAACCCAAAGGAATCTGAAGACGCCGGCTTTGCCCGTGAAGTTCTTTCCCTCATCCCTGAGTTCATCGACAACCCCACTGTACTCGGCATCGGTGAGATTGGGCTCAACAAGAATACAAAGAACGAACTGGCGATCTTTGAAGAGCACGTTGAAATCGCTAAAAAGTACGACCAGCCAATTCTTATCCATACACCCCACCTTGAAGACAAACTTAAGGGGACTAAACTTATCATCGACGCTCTGAAGAATGCCCAAGTCGACAGTTCACGCGTGGTAATCGACCACGTAGAGGAACATACTGCTGGGCTCGTGTTAGACAATGGCTTCTGGGCCGGCATGACACTTTACCCCGAGTCAAAGTGTACTCCTGCACGCGCCGTCGACATTCTGGAAAACTTCGGCATGGAAAACATCTGGATGAACTCAGCCTGCGACTGGGGAGTTTCTGACCCACTCGCGGTCGTCAAAACAGCTCTCGAAATGGGCAAGCGCAAGTATGACAAAGATACCGTCGAGCGCGTCATCTACGACAACCCAAAAAGCTTTCTAGAAAACTGCCCAAATTTCAAAATCTAAACAATGTCCCGTTTTATCAGCTGGATCCAATGACCATTGACTCTTGACCAATGACTGCAGCATAGCTGCAAATATTATGCCACGCATTGCTCTGCTCCAACTTTCAGCCGTCGCTGAGCCTGAGAAAAATATTCGTAAAACTGAAGCCGCCATTCGAAAGGCTGCCTCAGAAGGAGCTGAAATAATCTGTACTCAAGAACTTTTTACCACTGAGTACTTTTGCACCACGCAGGACACTGACAAGTTTGACCTCGCGGATAAAATACCCGGCCCAGTAACTGAGAACCATCAGTCTCTTGCGAAAGAACTCGGAGTGGTCATTGTTGCTAGCGGCTTTGAGAAACGCGCTACCGGCCTCTACCACAACTCAGCCTGGGTGGTCGACGCCGACGGTTCACTCCTCGGCATTTACAGGAAAATGCACATCCCGCAAGATCCAGGCTTTGAAGAGAAATTTTACTTCACTCCCGGGGACACTGGATACAAAGCCTTCGATACCAAGTTTGGTAAAATCGGCGTCTTGATCTGCTGGGACCAATGGTACCCAGAAGCCGCTAGACTCACAGCTCTCAAGGGAGCCGAAATTCTCATCTACCCGACGGCGATCGGCTGGCTACCTGAGGAAAAAGAAGAATTCGGCGAAGCCCAACATAATGCATGGCAAGCTGTGCAATGCGGACACGCTGTCGCAAATAGCTGCTACGTCGTAGCCATCAACCGGACAGGAACTGAAGGCAACACTGAATTCTGGGGGCGATCTTTCGTCTCTGACCACTACGGCCAAGTTATTGCCACAGCTCCAGTTGCCGAAGAAATGATCCTCACCGCCGATATCGATCTAGACGCCCTAGAAGCACACCGCCGCATCTGGCCCTTCTTTCGCGATCGTAGAATCGATAGCTACAGCCAAATCACTGAGCGCTTCATCGACTAATTTTACATGAGCGCAATACGTGAAACACTCCATTGGCCAGCTGAATGGGAAAAGCAAGATAGCATATGGCTGTCATGGCCACATAGAACAGACACATGGCCGCAAGAAAAATTGGTGCAAATTCAGCTCCAGTTCGCACAGATCTCCGCCATTATTAGCCGATTCCAAAAGGTCGATATCAATGCGCACAACTCTCTGCATAAAACCATTTTAAAAACACTAGCAGCCGTTAACTGTATCACAGATAACATCACTCTCCATGACCACGCAACCAATGATGTTTGGTGCCGTGACCATGGTACTACTTTCGCCATTAACCGAGGCAACAATAAGCTTCGGGCCGTGGACTGGCACTTTAACGCTTGGGGGGGCAAGTTCCCACCATGGGACTTGGACGATGCTGTGGCCCTACAAATGGCAGAATCAAAGAATGCCGAGCACTATCGCTCCCCTCTACTTCTTGAAGGCGGCGCCATCGAGGGCAATGGAGCAGGTACTCTGATCACCACCGAAGCCGTGACTCTCAATCCGAACAGGAATCCTGACTGGTCGAAATCAGACGTCGAATCCGAGCTTCGCAAAGCTCTAGGTGTGGCTGATATCTTTTGGCTCCCCTCAGGCATAGTTGGCGACGACACCGATGGCCACATTGATGATTTAACACGCTTCGTTAAGGAAGATGCTATCGTTTCAATTGTTGAGAGCAACAGAAAAGAGCCAAACTACCTGACGCTTCAAAGGAACCTTGAAATGCTTCAAGACCTGAAAACTGTGAGCGGGTCTAGCGTCGAGCTCGTTGAACTCCCGATGCCCACTCCCCTCACCACTAAAAACTGGCGACTCGAAACTCTCCCAGCAAGCTACGCCAACTTTCTTATCATAAACGACGCCGTACTTGCTCCCACCTTTGCACAAGAAAGAAAAGACGATCAAGCCTTAGGGATTTTACGCGAATGCTTTCCGAGCAGAGAAGTCATAGGAATCGACTGCCGAGATATAGTCTGGGAAGGTGGAGCGATCCACTGCATCAGCCAACAACAACCGAGCGTACCCCAAGCCTAGACATTACAAAATGCCTGTTATTTCACCATTGCGAGAAATGCGATAATTGAGTCCTCTAGCAACCTCCAATATTTATTGGCTATAAATCATGACTCAACCACCATCACCCAACGAAGTATCACGCCGCTACAGCATTGCTGAATTTGTAAAAGCAACAGAACAACAGGAGCAAGGCCACGGAGTTTTCGAGCTTGAAACTCCTCGCATGCTCGAGGTCAACCTCAACGGCAGGATGCACACCAAACTCGGCTCAATGGTTTCCTACCGAGGTGAAGTAAAGTTCACTCGAGAAGGCATTCTCGATCAAGGTGTCGGAAGCCTCCTCAAAAAAGCTATTTCAGGTGAAGGCATGCGACTCACCTATGCCGACGGACAAGGTAAAGTGTACCTAGCTGATGCTGGAAAGAAGGTTTTTATCCTCTGCCTCAACAACGAAGGCATCGTGGTGAACGGCAATGATGTACTAGCATTCGAGCCCTCGCTCGACCACAAAATCTCAATGATGAAAAAAGTGGCCGGCATGATGGCTGGCGGACTCTTCAATGTGGCCTTCACTGGCAGCGGGCTGTTAGCTATCACTAGCCACTATGAGCCACTCACTCTCCGAGTCACGCCTGGCAACCCAGTATTCACTGACCCCAATGCTACAGTCGCCTGGAGTGCTGGTCTCACGCCTAACATCAAGACCGACGTATCTCTCAAAACCTTCATCGGGCGAGCTTCAGGCGAGTCACTTCAAATGATATTTGAAGGGGAAGGCTTCGTGGTCATCCAACCATACGAAGAAGTCTACCTAAGCCAAAACGGCTAAACCTGAAATAACTCGCTTCTAGCTAGCTGCCACCGCACCAGCTACCCCCTCAATCAACATCTGCATACCGATCACAGCAAGGATGAGCCCCATCAGGCGAGTCACGATGTTTATTCCACCCTTACCTAAATAGCGCACAATTTTCTCACCAGAGACAAAGAAGAAATAGGTCACGACACAAAGCAACGCAAACATAGCCACCGTTATCAACGACTCAATCCAGCCGCCAGTGCTGGAGAAATTTATTGTGGTAGCAATCGTTCCTGGTCCAGCCAAGATGGGCACAGCAAGGGGAGATATAGCCACATCAGCAGCATCCTCGGTTGACTCATCTTCACCGCGTGGCTTATGCATCTTTGAGCGCTCACCATTGAGCATGTGATAACCAATAAGGAAAACAAGAATACCTCCAGTCACACGCAGCGCTGGTAATGTGATACCGAAAAGGTGAAAAACTAGATTACCTAACAACGCAAATGCTGTGATCACACAGAATGCTATCAATAGTGATTTCCTCGCGATCTCTCTCTTTTGGAGAGTATCCTCGTCTGCTGTTAGGCCTATGAACACCGCCGTGTTAGCGACTGGATTCATGATAGCAAAGTAGCCAAGGAAGACTGTCAGTATGTGTCCTAATAGTTCATGTAGCATTGGAAATTTAAGATACCTAGACAGGTCTGGATGAATAGCTTAATTCTTCCTGGCGCCCCCTCTTTTATTTAACTCTAAAACTGGCTCAGTAGTGTCTTGTATCTGATTCACTCACATGTGAGATTAAATCTCACCCATCACTCCCAGGCTACATCACTGAAAAACCGATGTTATCGACATCGTCCGTCTACTCGTTAGCACAGCCTCTATAAGTGGCGAACATACCGAGTAAAAACGCCTCTTTAAGGATGGCCTTTGCCAATGAGTAAACGTCGATGCTTGGGTCTGGTCTCTCGGCTGCAAAGTGAAACCAGAAGAACAATAAATTTATGTCGGTTTCATGCATGGAGTATTTACCTAAGAACGACTCTTCCGGCTAATAGAAGCGCTAGAACACAAAGACTGGACACATATAGCATCGATTTTTGCTACAACTCTACAGTTCAATAAGCGTATCACAACTATGCGTCGCGGAAAAATTGCCCCTGAGGATACAGCCTATCAAGGTGAAGCTGGGCGCGCTATGGGACAAAACTGACATTGGCTCACACATGCTCTGCGGTTAGCCTCTCGATGTCAGCTAAGCTAGCTGCATCGGCCCCTACCAACACCAATATGATACCCCCCTTTGACGAGCATGAACAACAATTTGCCCACCTTATTTTAGGCGAGTCGAATGGCTTCACCTTTCAGGCTGACCCGATAGTGAGGAAGGCGCCCAATCTCTTCCAACCACAGCGCATCGTACTCAGTCTTCTGTTAGACTAGAATGGATCGCAAAGAAACCTCCCAACATAAGGACATAACCGAGAACTCTGTCGCGGACTACATCAAAGGATGTCTACAAACATTTTGGAGTAAGCTCACAAGCACAACTTTTACGCAAATTCATCTAAGCATCTCCTTAAGTATACTATCGCGCCACGAGTAATAACAAATGACTGAGATAGAGAAGCCGTTACTTCACCTGCCAGATCGAATCAACCAGAGTGTAGACAGTTGGGTAATCTGACTTGGGCTCCTCCTCAGCAAAGGAATAGAAATCGTTTTTACCAAAGTAAGCCTCCGTGAGTCCTGAAAAATATTCCTTTTTATTTGTTAGAGCATAGAGCCCCTTTATCTTACCATTCATATGCATAACCAGCTCTTAGGGGCTACTCGCTACAGCTAAAAAAAAGACAATTCATCCGTGTAGTTCTTGTTTCTCATAATCATCCAGCCCCAAACGATCCTCAGCCCATAGAGATGAGCTTAGGGAAACCACTTGAACCACCAGTGTTGGTAACCATTTCACCTCAGCCTATCCACATAACGGAAATGAAAGCATTTGACCATTTCTTCTTCTCTACTGAGTAGTCGATTCAGAAGCTTTCGAGAAAATAAAAAAGGCGCCCATTACGGAGCGCCTTTTAAAATCTAGATCTAAGAAGAGATTACTTCTTGAGCATGTCCACGAGCGTACGGCCCATGTTTGAAGGAGTCTCAGAGACTGCGATGCCGCACTCAGCGAGGATACGCTTCTTTGCTTCTGCCGTATCATCTTCACCACCAACGATAGCTCCAGCGTGACCCATGCGGCGTCCCGGAGGGGCTGTAGCACCTGCGATGAAACCAGCGATTGGCTTCTTGCAGTTTTCAGCAGCCCAACGAGCTGCTTCAGCTTCTGCGTTACCACCGATCTCACCAATCATGATGATTGCTTCTGTCTCGTCATCGTCGTTGAACATCTTGAGAACATCGAGGTGGGAAGTACCGTTGATCGGGTCACCACCGATACCTACACATGTGGACTGGCCGTAACCGAGCTCAGTGAGCTGATAAACGGCCTCGTATGTGAGTGTACCTGAACGGGAAACAACTCCTACGTTACCACGCTTGTGGATATAACCGGGAGCGATACCGATACGGCAACCACCGTGGGAGTTCTCGCCGGTACCTGGAGTTACGATGCCTGGGCAGTTAGGTCCAATAAGACGGGTCTTAGAACCAGCCATTGCTGCCTTCACGCGCATCATGTCAGCCACTGGGATTCCCTCAGTGATTGCGATAACGAGGTCGAGCTCAGCGTCAACAGCCTCGAGAATCGCGTCAGCGGCGAATGGAGGTGGTACGAAGATTGCGGAAACAGTAGCACCGGACTGCTTGGCAGCATCGGAAACTGTGTCGTAAATAGGAGTCTTCTCGCCGAAAGTCTGACCACCCTTACCAGGGGTCACACCAGCAACGATCTGTGTGCCGTAGTCGATAGAAAGCTGTGCGTGCTTACCACCGAAGCCACCAGTGATACCCTGAACGAGCACCTTGGTGTTTTCATCTACTAAAATAGCCATAGTGATTTAAAATTTATGATTGTTGATTTAAGATTTAGCCTTGAACCGCTTTCACGATTTTTTCAGCTGCGTCATTGAGGTTGTCTGCGCCTATAACAGCGAGGTCGGAGCTAGCGATAAGCTCTTTTCCACGCGCTACGTTTGTTCCCTCAAGGCGAACAACTAGCGGGATAGTAAGCTCTAGCTCTGCTGCTGCTGCGAGGATGCCTTCTGCAATGATGTCACACTGCATGATGCCACCAAAGATGTTCACGAGGATACCTTCAACCTTAGGGTCAGAAAGGATGATCTTGAACGCTGCAGAAACCTGCTCTTTAGTTGCGCCACCCCCTACGTCGAGGAAGTTTGCTGGATCTCCACCGAAGTGCTTGATGATGTCCATTGTTGCCATTGCAAGACCAGCTCCATTCACTAGACAAGCGATGTTGCCGTCGAGACCAATGTAGTTAAGGTCGAACTCAGAAGCTTCAACCTCACGTGGATCTTCTTCAGTTGTATCGCGCATTGCAACGATATCTGAGTGACGGTAAAGCGCGTTATCGTCGAAACCGAACTTAGCGTCGAGAGCTAGCACGTCACCAGTTGGTGTAACAACGAGTGGGTTGATCTCAACCATGTCGCAGTCACACTGGATGAAAAGCTTGTAGAGATTCTTAATAAGCTTTGCGAATTGCTTCGCTTGGTCACCGGAGAGCTCGAGAGCAGCAGCGAGTTTACGCACTTCGTATGGCTGAAGACCTGCGAGTGGGTGAACGAACTGGCGAGTGAGTTTCTCAGGAGTCTTCTCAGCCACTTCCTCGATATCCATGCCTCCTTCAGTAGATGCTACGATCACTGGCTGCGATGTCTCGCGGTCTAGAAGGATTGCGAGGTAGAGCTCACGGGAAATGTCCGCTGCCTCAGCGATCATTACCTTATTTACGAAACGGCCAGCTTCACCAGTCTGGTGCGTAACAAGTGTTTGCCCGAGCATCTTACTCGCAAGCTCACCTGCTTCTGCTGCGTCCTTAGGGAAGTGAACTCCGCCCTTGAAACCGTTTTTGAATGTGCCCTTGCCGCGGCCACCTGCGTGGACCTGCGCCTTGATAACAAGGTTGTTGCCGCCAATTACATTGGCTGCAGCTACCGCTTCTTCCGCTGTGCTTGCTACCTGCCCGTTAGGACTTGGCACACCGAACTTCTCGAACAGCTCTTTGGCTTGATACTCGTGAATATTCATGGATCTGAACGCCTTCATGGCGTAACATGCGGCTTCTAGAGCTATGACACAGATCGGTCAAGGTGAATCCGTACAAGCGATGCAAAAGTTCGCCTATTTCTTAATACTACCAATCATCACTAGCATGAATATTGTTAATACCTCGAGCGACTCTTGTCACAATGAGGGGTAGAGCTCTTGTCACAATCTGGGTTAGAGCAATAGTGTTTGCCATTTAATGAAATCCATTAGAGTGTGCCATTTAGCAGTTATGGAACTTGACCTTATTAATGCACAAATTGACCTCAGCTCCTTTTCTCCGAGAGAGATTGAGGAAGCGCTCGAAGACCCGTTTACTGTTCGCTTCTTGCCCGATCACGACCGCTTAGATGGCGGAACTCGCTACTATATGCTTGGCCGCACAGTGGCCGACAGGTTCCTATTCCTAACCTTCTCAACCGATGGCAAAAAGGCGCGCATCTATGCCGTACGAGAAATGACCGATGCTGAGCAGCGCTTCTATGACCGCAAATACGCTGAATACAAATAGATATGAATACAATTAACAAGTGGTCCGAGATACCAGAATTTCAAGACGAACAGGAAGAAGCCTCATTCTGGCAAAATAATGAACTCGATGCAAAGTTAATGATGGGCTCAATCCACGAGCGCGACTCTAAAGAATCCACCACTATTACTCTGCGCTTTGACCCACGCATGCTCTCACGCATAAAGCGTATGGCTCGCTCACGCTACCTCAACTACCAATCGATGATGAAACAATGGCTTTCTGAACGATTAGAGGATGAAGCGCGTCGTTCAGGCCTATCCGACTGAAACCGTTATTGGGAATGCTAAGACGTTTGACCCGATTAGGTAAGGAACACCCAGAAGTATGGATTATTGCTTGGGCTATTTGGCTCCTCTCTCTCTGGTTCCTATCTGCGGGCACCCAAGGTGCAGAAAATACTCCTGACATCCCCCACCTCGACAAGGTAGCCCACTTTGGATACTTCTTTGGCGGCGGCGGCTTGCTCTGTGGATGGCTAAGGCACCAATTTAGCCAACTCTCAGCCCTCCGGTGCATCACTATCACTACTCTTGTGTGCTCTTTGGTTGGCATAATGGATGAATACCATCAGACCTTCACACCTGGACGCTTAGGTAACGACTTTGGGGATTGGCTTGCAGACACACTTGGTAGCCTTTCCGCTGCTGTCGTCATGATTATCATCCTAAAATACACAGCCACCTGGAGTAATAACCAAAGCCAGTCTTTCTCGCGTTAAGAATGATCGCACGAATCGAAATATTTCTCACTCACATGCTTGACAGATTCAAGATTCCTTTTTAACGTCTTCTTCCGACCTGAAACAAACAAAATTTTTCATATGAATACCATGCGTGGAGTAACAATCAACAAAGGCGAGCCAGTAGATCGCGCCCTTAAGCGTCTCAAATCTCTTCTCGACAACGAGGGAATCCTCGAGGAAATGCGCCGTCGTCGTGCATTCGAAACACCAGTACTTCGCGCCAAGCGCAAGTGCCGCACAGCCTCTAAGCGTAACCGCCAACGTTTCCGCTACACCAGCCCAACACAAGATGCAGCAGCAGCAGCAGCAAAAGCAGCTCGTATCTCTGCAGAAGCTTAAGCAAACCTGATTTCAGGTCTCTCTCACGGGCATCCTTTTCGCAAGGGTGCCCTTTTTGTTTTCTTCTATTAGAATTCCCCTAACTTGATGCTTGGAAAGCTAGAGCAATAGCTCTACCACTCAGCCCATTAGCTGCAAACCTATGCGAACACTCTACATTCTTTACAAAAAAGAGCTTAAACACTTTATGACCACTCCATTTGGTTGGGTCGTACTAGCCTTCATCATGCTCTTACAGGGATTTTCCCTCACATCAGTGCTAGAGCAATACGAGAAGGCTCCAGTGCAGGTAAACATGCTCTATTCCTGCCTCTCTACGCCGATCTTTTGGTTCTACTTCATTTTCATTTTTCCATTGATCACGATGAAGCAATTTGCTGAAGAAGAACGCAGCGGCACCCTGGAAAGCCTAATGACTGCTCCAGTCACGACCTCGCAGGTAGTCTTCTCAAAGTACCTATCCTCCTACACCTTTTACGCTATCTTGTGGCTGCCAGTTCTGCTGCACATCAAGATTTTCACTTGGGTAACTGGTTCGCCTGCTCCAGTATCGATGCCGGAGATGCTAGGATCCTTCAGCATACTCCTACTTATCGGTTCGTTCTTTATCGCGGTCGGCATACTTGCGTCAGCGCTGACATCTAGCCAGATCATTGCGGCAATAATCACATTTGGTCTCTTAGTCTTCCTCATTTTCATAGGGCTCATTCCAAGTATCGCCGGTGACTCCTTCGAAGGCGCTCCACTATTCCATTATGTTTCAGTGCACGAACATCTCTCTTATTTCTCTAGGGGGCTAGTAGACCTACGCCCTATTGTATTTTATCTATCCATGAGCGTGCTCACCCTTCTTTTCACTCACCACCTCGTCGACTACCGACGCTGGAAACACTGATACTCTAGCATGTCAGCTACATCTCTTAAAAATGAGCCAGAACTCCAAGAGTCGGATGATTCTTCAGCTGCTGGCCCCGTCAAAAAAATCAATCGCTTCGGTCTATGCTCGCTGGCTCTATTTCAGCTAGTCCTTGCTATCATCTGTGTTGTCTTGCTTAACTTTTTGTCGTGCACAAACCACAAGCGCTTTGACCTAACACGCCACGCTGATTTTACTCTAGCCCAAACCACGACTCAGTTTTTGAAGAGTTCCGAAGTCCGCCAACGTCAGTTGCCGATCAAAATGGTGGCAATTATAAAGCAACAGTCGCCATACTACCTTCGTCTACGTGGCCAACTTGAGAACTACCAACGATTCTCGGACAATAACATCGAGCTCGAATTTATAGACCCAACACACGACCGTGATCGCTTACAGGATTTTGTCACCACCTACCAACGCGACATCACTGAAGAAACAATTCTCATCGACGCGCGCAACACCATTGCAGATGCAGAACTCTCACCTGAAGAAGAAAAGGTCAACTTAGTGAAACACATCCGCACGATACCAGTGAAATCTTTGTTCATTGAGGAATTTGACAGATTCAACAAGAAGTTCATCTCCAGTTGGAACGACGAATCCCACCTCACGACCTATCTCGTGAGCGCCGTGGAAGGAACCCCCCGCCGCTTTTACTTCATCATAGACAAGGCACGTATTGACGAGCCAAACAAAGGAACTCCTGCGTGGAAAAACTTCCAAGCACTGCTCCTAGCTCAGAACATCCAACTTTCCCCATTGCAGATTTCAGCAACCAACAAGATCCCTAACGACGCTGAAGGCATCGCCATTATCGGACCTGCTTTCGACTTCGACGAACGCGAGATAGCCACTCTCACAGAGTACTGGGATCGCCCATCAGCAAGCTTATTCATCACACTCAATCCGAACGCTAAACTTAAACACTTCAGACGATTTCTTCGTGAGTACGGCATTTCTCCTCAAGACAATCGCGTGATGTCCGTGAGTAAATCAGGCAAATCCCTGACATCTGCGCGCGCCTTTTTCACCCAAGGACCTGAAGTCAACCAAGGTCTAGCCCACCAAGCTACCCAGCTAGACGGCCCTAGTTCTGGTCTCGAAGTCATGACTTCCAACGATCGACTCGCCATTCGAAACATCACCCCCTTTGCTCTACTTCAAGCTGCTGACGGATGGTGGGGCGAGAGCAAGTACACTGAGCCTAACCCAAGCTTTGACGCGCGCGAAGACCAAGGAATCATAAAAGGTGCCGCCAATCCTACACCCGTGAATCTAGCTGCCGCAGTTGTGCGAGGCCGCCAGAACAGTGATCTCACAGCACCGCTTACTTCCCGCATGGTTGTAATCGCCAACACTGAGTTCCTACGCCCAGATAATGCCCGCGAAGAGATGTCCTATTTTATCAATTCCACCATCAACTGGCTTGTTGGCCGTGAAAGCCTCATCGGTATTGGTCCAAAGCCAGTCTACCGCAAGAAGATCACAGTCCAATCAGCCCACAAGTCATTCATCGACCAGGTGATCTTAATCTACCTTCCACTAGTATCTTTACTCATAGGCCTACTCCTCTGGAATAGCCGTCGTTCCTAACCTTTGTCATTGTGAAGACTTTCGTCTCCCTCATTCTCATCTTTTGCACTCTTGGCTTAGCGGCTCTGAGCCTCCAGCAACTTGGGCGCGTAGACGTTCTCGGCACACTCTCTATCGAGCCGGCCAAAGAAAACTTCACCCCACTATTTGATTACGACCTTAGGACCACATCGCATGTCGTGATCGAGACTGCGGACCAACCCAAATTGGCGTTTTCCTTCGATCCCAACAACGGATTGTGGGTTGGAACAGAACCCTGGCAAGACAGAGCCGACGGTCCAAAAGCAATCGAGCCCCTTATACTCTTTGCCCTCAATGCTGAAATACAAGACCGCGTAGAAGTAAGCGACGAGACAATCAATGAACTAGGATTCGACGACTCAGCAGTACACGTACGACTCAAAAACAGCCTCGACGACACCATTGCCAACTTTAGCATTGGAAAATCCTCTGCTTGGAAAAAGAAGATTGAAGG
>NZ_JBDOPO010000345.1:13541-15122 GCF_039830215.1 Rubritalea sp.
GGAGAAGAGGAAATCCTCATTCCCACCGTCTATCTCCGTCTAAAAAATGAGGATGCAGATGACCACATCTACCTCTGCACCGACACCTCGGGTGACATCCATTCCCTCTTTGAAGACAAATTTCAAGCCTTTCGTGACCATCGCCCATTTGCACTGAATGTCACCACACTCCAGCAAGTCAGACTCCTCCGAGGCAAGACCGACATCGTACTCAGCCACCCACAGCCAGCAGCCCCCTGGATGCTAACCAAGCCTCTGGAGCTAGCCACCGATCGCAACGCGGTCATGAAATTCTTAGCAAACCTCTCAAAGCTCGAAGCGATTGCACTCCACCCCACTAGCACCATAACTCTCCCCGACAATGCAGAGAATATGCTAGAAGTCGCAGTCACCAACTTTGGCAGTAACGAAGAAATAACTCTCAAAGTCTATCCACCCTCAGAAGGCGCTGGCTCATGCTACGCCACCGTCAGCAACCGCGACGTCGTGTTTGAGCTTCCTCTGATCGCCACCCAGAAAACATCCAACTACGTCACGCAGCTTCCAAACTCCGTCAATGAACTGCGCTCTCGTCAAATGATGCAATGGACAAAGCACGCACGTGCTGACCTGCGCTCCATCATCGTTCGCAGCCCCCAAGTACTGGCGGAACCAGTCATTATCGCACGCATCCCAGGCTCCCCCTACAAACTCATCACACCGAGCAACAAGAAAGAAGCGATCGATGAAAGCGTCTTCGCTGAATTGATGCAAAAGATTGCGAGCACCCCGATCAAGGATTTCGCCAGTGATGCCGCGGTAGACCTCTCACCATTCGGTCTGAATAAGCCGCTGATTGCCGTCGATTTCGTCTTCTTCAAATCCCCGCCCAGGCAGCTACTTTTAGGCAAAGTCGTCAGCAAAGCCGCTGATGGAACGAGCAACGAAAGGTACTATGCCAGCCTGCGTGGCACTCCGATTGTCTGGGAAGTAACACCCGAGCTAGTCTCCAGCATCCCCACACGCTATTGGAGCTGGCAACCTAAGGACATCTGGAACCTACCAGTCATCGACATTACCCAATTCACAGCCCAACAGACAGGAAAAGAAAAACTCACAGTCCAGTACGACTATCTTGAGGACAACTTCACTGCCAAACTCGGCGACAAAGACATGACAGCTAGTATCCTACCACAGCGCGCCAAATTCTTTCTCAACGAAAACCACCTCCTCACCGCACAAAAGCGTCTCAGCCCATACAATGCAGAAGCTATCGAATCGCTAAAAAATCCTGTATTCACCGCCACGATTAGTGTTCAAGAATTTGACAACGAGGGCATGCCGTCGGAACTAGTGACCTACATACTCGAACTAGGTAAATCGTCAAAAACTGGTAACAGCGCATTCTACTATGCCAAAGCAAACAATATCAACGGCTATTTCGTCCTCAGCCTCGAGGCCGTCCGCAAGCTCGCAGCCCTCGATCTATTCGACAATGAGTAGGTAAGCCCTGCGGGCTGTCATTGGTTACTAGTCCAGAGTCATTGGCCGAGCGCATTGAAGGCACAAAAATAATCCCCATCCTACTTGGAAAATTCGTGC
>NZ_JBDOPO010000339.1:0-3350 GCF_039830215.1 Rubritalea sp.
GAATTGAGCATTTGAGCAATGCATCTGAGGCTGCTAAAGTGGGCTTTCCTGATCTTGCCAAATACGAACCGGAGAAGGCTTTGGTGATTCGTGCCGACACAGGCGAAATCTACAGAGCTGCTGAAGCTACTGTGATTTGCCTCTGGGCGTGCCGTGAGTATCGCGGGTTAGCGCTAAGATTAGCCAACCCAATGCTTCTGCCCTTAGCTCGAAAAATCTACCCGCTTATAGCGAGAAATCGTCACGCTCTATCAAAATTACTCATCGATGACAGGAAGCTGAAACGGAAACTAGAAAAGCAAGGCGACCAGTGCGACGACGGAAGTTGTGAGTTGGAATGAATTTCAATACTAAAACAATACGGTGGCATTAGAGACCTTAGTTAAATTAGCTGGAATGGGACAACTCTGCTTGGTGGCGGGTTCAGTTTTCATTCCGAAATGCCTTAACTGGAAGGACGCAATTGGGAATGCCAATAAGCTCACTCGTCAGCTCTTCCTGACCTATGCTTGTTATATCCTGGGGATGCACTTGTTCTTTGGTTTGATTTCAGCTTTCGCTGCGAACGAATTGCTGAATGGTGGTTTCCTCGGGATCGCACTCTGTGCATTGATGACTGCTTGGTGGGGAGTGCGGATTGTCCTTCAGTTCTGTTGCTTTGATCGCACATGTATTCCTAAGACTAAATTCAACTGCCTAGCAGAAGGATTTCTAGTTCTACTCTTTATGAGCCTAACCAGCATTTATGGAATGGCGCTCTGGAGGGATGTGTTATGAATGTATGTGCTATAGCTCTCTTGCTAGCGCTGACGCTCATCGCTCTAGCTAAACTCATCTTTGATCGTCTTGTGGTTGGGCGAATGATGGTCTGGCTAGTGCCTCTAGCAGCCTATGTGGTGATGCATTTTGCTAGCCTTGAGCTGCCACCGCTACTACGCATGGTGCTACTCTGCGGAGTATTGATGGCCGGCATGAAATGGATCGTCTACAGTGAGTGGAGAAGGACTTGTGGACAGGCTCTCCCATGGGGGCGTTGGTTGTGTTTCGGTTTACTTTGGTTTGGAATGGAGCCGAAGGCCTGGGTGGGGAAAAGGCGCAGTCTCCAGTGGAAACCTGATGTCCTTTGGGGCGAAGCATGCTGTCTCACGGGTGGGATTCTTGTTTTCCTCATGAGCAACTACGAAGTGACCGAGTTGCTGCCTTTGTTCATTGCGATGAGTGTGGGTTTTCACTTTGGCATATTGCGCTTGCTTACTGCGTTTTGGAGGATGCAGGGATTCCCTGTGAGAGCGCTCTTTAGGAATCCGTTTCTCAGCCGTGGCTTCGGGGACTTTTGGGGAAAGAGGTGGAATCTGGCTTATAGCCAAATGATGGCCCGCGCTGTGAAGCGTCCCATTCAGAAAAAGCATGGAGCTAAAGTAGCCACCTTCAGTGTTTTTGTCATTTCTGGCTTGCTTCATGAACTTGCGATCACGGTGCCTGTTCAAGCTGGTTACGGATTGCCCACATGCTTTTTCATTGTCCAAGGAATCCTGACCACCTCTGAGAAACGAGAGAGTCTCACTAATGCGCTGTTCTGCGGGGTGAGTCTCATTATTGGTATCCACATTCTTTTCCCTGCCGCATTTGTCGAGGCTGTGATTATCCCTGCACGTGATGTGCTCAACTTACTTATCTTATGAAAACAATAGTGATAGTGGGAGCCAATGGCTTCCTTGGTCGTGTCCTTTCACGCTACTTTCTTCAGCAAAAATGGAGTGTGATTGGGATTGCTAGAAAACCAGAGGGAGTTATCGGGGGCGTCGATTATGTCGAATGGGACGGTCTCACAAGTGGCGCGTGGACCGAGGCTCTTGAGTGGGTTGAGCTTCTGGTCAATCTAGCAGGAAGGTCTGTCAATTGCCGCTACAATGAGGCAAACCGCCGAGCCGTCCATGACTCACGAGTTGGGACTACCGAGTTGTTGGCTAAAGCGGTGGCGGCTTGTAAAAACCCTCCAAAAGTGTGGATCAACTCAAGTACCGCGACAATCTACCGGCACGCAGAAGATCGGCCGCAAGGGGACCTTGATGGAGAAATCGGCACAGGGTTCTCTGTCGGAATCGCTCAGGCTTGGGAAAAGGCATTTTTTGAAAACGAAAACAGCAGTGTTCGGAAAGTGGCTATTCGTTCTGCTGTGGTGATGGGTGATGAGCCCGAGACTGTGTGGACAGTCCTGCAGCGTCTCGCGCGGTTCGGTCTAGGTGGTCGGATGGGCAGTGGTGTGCAAAAGGTGAGTTGGATATCAGATCGCGACTTCGCACGGGCGGTTGAATGGCTCGCTGAGAACAATGAGGCAACAGGAACCTACAATCTAAGCGCTCCCAATCCCATTAGTAATAAGTGTCTGATGCGTTGTGTGCGCGATAGTGTTGGTGTGAAGATCGGGCTGCCAGCAACTAACTGGATGCTAGAAGTCGGAGCATTCTTCATGCTAACCGAGACCGAGCTAGTTCTCAAAAGCCGCTGGGTGATTCCAACGAGATTGCTAGATGAGGGATTCGAGTTTCAGGATCCCGAACTGATGAAATGGAGTGGGGGTAGTAATGGTTATAGAAAATGAACCACGCCAGCTTGTCTCCACACCAGCCAGCCGTTTCATAGTGCTGTTACAGAGTATAGGGGTAGCCGTTGCTTTATCTTCAGTATGTGCATGCTCAATCACTGGGTCACTTAGTGAAGATGTGGCTTTAGGCCTTGGCATGGCTTTCACATGCGGAATAGTTCATAGTGTCTGTATGTTGGTAGTAGGAGGTCCCAATATTTCTCTATTGTTGGCCGCGTCCATGGCTCAGTATTTGGTCGCTACCAATAGGTTTTATTCTGGGTTATGTTTTTGGAACTGTGCCACTGGTTGTCCTCGTTTGCATTGATGGTGGTTGGAGTGATTCGGTGTCAGATTTAGGTAACTATGTAATGCCAAGTCTTCTACTTGGAGCCTATGGAAGTGTGAGCGCCGGCGCCTCACTTTGGATCAACGCAAAAAGGCGATAAAGACGATGGCTTCCATTGAACTAGAAACCCAGATAAACGCACCCATCGAGCGGGTATTCGATCTCGCACGCAGTATTGATCTTCACATGGATGGAACAAAGGGGACTCACGAGAGAGTTGTGGCAGGACGTCGCAGTGGCCTGATTGGGTTTGGGGAAACCGTGACTTGGGAGGCCAAGCACTTTGGAGTTAGACAACAACTCGAGAGCGAAATCACAGCATTCAAACACCCAACTATGTTCGAGGACACGATGCTTAAAGGTGCATTCAAGAGCCTAAGGCATGTCCATTTATTTGAAGAAGTAGAGCAGAGGACT
>NZ_JBDOPO010000236.1:0-3343 GCF_039830215.1 Rubritalea sp.
AAACATAAAGGCTCCGACTGCTACTAGTGCCCATTGCCACCATAAAAAGAGGGACGAGTGATCAGTAACTTCAATAATGTCGTGTATCTTAGGCATTGTTTCTAAGCGTGTCTGCTTGAGCGTTTTTTGAAAAGTTGATGGAGCAAGGGGAGGTAGTCGCCATCTGTAGCTGCGTCTATGTGGTCTATTTTATATTTAGCCAGCGCGTTTTGTAAGTCTTCTAGCCTTCTTAGGTTCAGCTTTTTATAAGCCATGCGGACATTCGCGTTTGAGGTGTCAACCACTCGTTCCTGTCCAGTTTCAGCATCAGTTAGATTGACTTTTCCTACATTCGGAAGTTCTTCTTCCACGGGGTCAAAGACTCGGATAGCTACAGTTTCATGTTTTTGGCTCAGAGTTCCCAGCTTCTTGTGAAAATCGTTATCAACGAAGTCTGAGAGCATGAAAACCAGAGCTTTACGTTTGATCGTGCGGTTGATGAAATCACACGCACCAGCAATGTTAGTCGCTTTTTCATCAGGTTGAGTTGCGAGCACTTCGCGAATCATGCGTAGTGTGTGACGACTTCCTTTTGCTGGAGGCAAATAGAGTACTGGTTCTTCAGCAAAAAGCAGAAGGCCCACTTTGTCTCCATTGTGTTTGGCTGAAAACGCGAGAACTGCCGCGATTTCGGCCGCGAGTTCGCGTTTTGAGAAGTGCTTACTGCCGAAGTCAAACGAACCCGAGATATCCACAGCTAAAAGGACTGTGAGTTCGCGTTCTTCACGGAAAGTTCGAATGAAGGGGCTGTTCGTCCGGGCTGTGACGTTCCAATCGATGAAGCGAATTTCGTCACCATGTTGGTACTCACGAAAATCCTCGAAATCCAAACCTTGCCCTTTAAATGAGGCATGGTATTCGCCTGAAAATGATTCGCGCGAAAGCCGCCTAGCCTTGATTTCAAGGTGGTGGACTTTGCGCATCATTGCTTCGATGGAAGACTCTTCTGTCAGTGGTGGTGCCAAAGTAAATAGTTGCTGAATTGGGGCAAGAGAAGCTCGTATTGCGTGTGCTTAACGTTGCACGCGCGCAACGACCTTGGCTGCTGTTTCTTTGAAAGCGGCACTGACCGAAGAATCTGTTTCAGAAAGTAAGGCTACAGGAGTGCCGTTGTCAGCACACTCACGAGTAGCTACATCAATTGGGATTTGCCCCAGTAGGGGAACCTTGAGGCGTTCGGCCTCTCTCACTCCGCCGCCTTCACCGAAAATAGAGTAACGAGTACCATGATCACACTCGAACCAGGCCATGTTTTCAACCACACCTATGATGTCGACGTTGACTTTAGCAAACATCGAGGCCGCTTTGCGCGCGTCGATCAATGCAACTTCCTGAGGAGTGGTAACGATGACCGCACCGCTGAGTGCTACAGTCTGAACGATAGTAAGCTGAATGTCGCCAGTGCCAGGAGGAAGATCTAAAATAAGATAGTCAAGTTCACCCCACTCGACTTGACGGAGGAATTGCTGAGTGTAGCGTGTGGCCAATGGACCACGGACGATCACTGGAGAGTTGTCGTCGAGCAAGAAACTCATAGACATAAGCTTGATGCCGTGCGCTTCGATCGGGATTATCTCGTCACGCTCGTTAGCCAGAGGCTGTTGCTTTGTGCCGAACATTTGAGAGGTGGATGGACCATAGAGGTCGCAATCACAGAGCCCAACTTTGGCGCCAGTTTTAGCCAAGGCTACAGCGAGGTTGGTAGAAACTGTCGATTTCCCGACGCCTCCTTTACCAGACGCAACCGCAATAATTTGTTTCACGCCGGGGATCGACGTTTTACCTTTTTTGGCCGATTGGTCGCCGCCAGCTTGTGCCTCGGGCGACTTTACGTCGATATTGACTCGAGTCTGACCGATGCCTTCGATCTTGTTGAGCGCGTCTTGGCATTCTTTGAAAATTGTTTCAGGGACAGCAGCGTCCTTGGTTTGGATCGAGATGGTGACTTCCACGTCTGCGTCATAGATTTTGATGTCTTTGATGAGTCCAAATGCGACGATGTCGCGAGAAAATCCTGGGTATTTGACGCTAGATAACGCGCTTTTGATAATTTCTTCAGTCATGATGCGAAAATTGCTCGGCGATTGATCCGAAGAAACTAGGCGCAATCTAGGCTAGGGGCAAGCGCGAGAATCGGGAATATTTGCTATTTTGCGCTTTGGCTAAAGGAATTTTGACGGGAGTTGTTGCTTTGCTGATTATCCTCAGATCCGCTAGTGCTTGCTGAACTGTAAACTATAGCATTTTCTTCGCTGCTGAGTGAGGGTAAGGGGAGTGTGGTGGTGTAGACTTGGCCTGGGCTTAGGCTGTTAATACTAATACTAGTGATGCCGTTAGGGGTTTGAATGCGGACAGGACTATTGAATACTGGCTCAGTTCCTTGGTTTTGTATCACGATGGTGACCTGCGGGTTCCCTGCGCTGTTGCTACCTAATATCTGGCTAGCGACTGCGATATCGTAGATACCTGGTTGTCCGTTCTCTAAGGCTCTACCCACATCCAGTGAGCCTTGTCCGTATTGAGGGTCGCGTCCCACCTGGCCAGCTTCGTTAGAGAGTTGAAGCACTAGGTCTGTTGCCTGCTGGGCTGTGTAGCCAGGGTTTTCTGACATGACTGCCGCGATTGCTCCGCTGACAAATGGGGCGCTAGCAGAGGTGCCAGAGAAGGCGGTGAGCTGGTCATTACCCCACGCTGCATTCACCTCAAAGCCTGGAGCTACGATTGATAGGTTTTCCCCTGTGTTAGAAAAATCAAGATGTAGGCCACTGGCCTCGACTGCTCCCACGGATATTACTCCATCGTAAGCCGCAGGGTAGGATGGGGTGTCGAACCCCTCGTTGCCCGCTGAGGCAACAATCACGACCCCACGTTCTTGGGCGTAAGCGACTGCATCAGCCACGACAATACTGTTTCCTTCTGATCCCATCGAGATGTTGATAATCTGTGCCCCCCAATCTGTCGCGGCAACGATACCTTCTGCTAGTGTGAAAGAGTTTGATGAACCTTGTGCGTCCGTAATACGAATCGAGAGAATATCAGCCGCCGGCGCTACTCCTTGAGTCAGGGGATGGTTACCTGAAATGATTGAAGCCACCGCAGTGCCGTGGCTGAGTTGTGTGTCGTCTTCTGCCAGCTCATTTAGAGTGAGGCGTTTAACCCCATCTTTTAGCGCAATATGTTGGTTCACTCCGGAGTCAATTACTGCGACAGTTATTCCTTTTCCCCATGTTGAATTGTCTTCAAATACTCCGATAGATTCTAGCGCTGAAGCTCCAAACGCCTGAGCTCCGGACTGAACGCCTAC
>NZ_JBDOPO010000249.1:0-3341 GCF_039830215.1 Rubritalea sp.
ACAATCACCTACATCCGCACCATCCGACCAAAGGCGCAGGATGTGTCAGCAATCCCAGCCATCCGCCTGCCCTACTTTGACCCCGTCAGCCAATCCTACGCGGTGGCCGAATCCCAGCCGATCGCTATCACCGTCAAAGCGTCCGAAGTGGCCACCGCCTACGACGCCCAAATCAGCGGAGTTGGCCCTATTCGCAACCACTTAGAATCAAACCCACAAGGGATCAAAGCCAACATCACATCGCTTAACGCTCTAGCTGGATCAGCCCAGTCAGAGGCCCGCTGGTGGATGCTCTCTAGCGTGCTCCCACCGCTCGGATTTATCTGCTTTTTCTTAGCCACCAGAAATCAACGACTAGCCATAAACAACCCAACAAAGGCGCGCGCGAATAAAGCCTACAGCCGTTTTTTGAAAAATATAGGAGCCGCAAGCAAGCTCAGTGGTAAAGAGCAGTTAGATCAGATCAACTTGAGCGTTAGAAACTACTTCGCAGACAAACTCAACCTCACAGCCATGGCCCACACCTACGATGACCTCACTGCGTACCTCAGCTATGACATCATGCCGACTGAGCTGGAGAAGCTCGGATCACTCTACCAGTCCTGTGAGGCCCCCCACTACCGAGCCAGCGAAACTAAGCCGAGTGACACAGATATTTTAGCCACGGCACAGTCCCTTATTTCAACCATTGAGAAAGCACTCAAAGCATGATGCGCATCAACACATTTCTAATCCAGTTCTTGACCATCCTTTGGTTCAGTTCGCTAGTCAGCACGGCTAAGGATTCCATTGCCGGGAAAAGCATGGATACCATTTTTAGCGAAGCTAACCAACAATTCGAGCAAGCCAACACTGCTGCAATGATTGCCCCAGCCGAGGCGCAAGACCTCTACCAGCAAGCCGGCATCAAGTTCCAATATCTCGTCGAGCATGTCGACGACCCGTCTGCAGCACTCTATATCAACCTCGGCAACGTGCACTTCCTATCAGGCGAGCATGGCCACGCGGTACTCAACTACCAACGAGCCCTCCGCATAGATCCAACTCAGGCTGATGCTCTGCACAACCTCCACTACCTGCGCAGCATCACTGTCGATGAACTTCCTATGAGCCGCAGCCAGCAAGTCGCGGACGCCTTACTCTTCTGGCACCGCTGGCCAGTCGCCGTACGAATCACGCTCTTAGCACTTTCTAACATTCTATTCTGGGGGCTCATGGCACGACTCCTCTACCAGCGCAAAAGGTGGCACTGGATTGCCCTCGCTGGCAGTGGTGCGGTAGCCCTCACTTTCAGCCTTTCGCTCTGTGCCAGCCAACAAGGATGGGGCCAAGAAACCGATGCCGTCATCGTGGCCCGCGAGGTCATTGCCCGCCAAGGAAATGGCTACATCTACGACAATGCCTTCACCTCCCCACTCCACGCCGGCACCGAGTTCACCATCCTAGAATCCCGTGGTGATTGGCACCACGCCCGCCTGCTCAACGGCAAGTCCTGCTGGCTCCCCGCCAAAAGCAGCCAGCTCTTCCAACCTTAGCTTTCTTTGCCACAAAAAATACGAAAGGACCGAAAGCTTGGAGAACACCTCGGACGATGAAACTTTTCTATCACGAATAACACTAATCGCACGAATGAGGACAAACTGCCTATCTGGAACTCTGCAATAGAGTTCCTAATTATTAAATTCTCAATTGAAGCTAGGATTCTTCTGGGACCTTGTAGTAGGTACGAAGGCGCTGAAGCTCCTCCTTCAGGCGTTTCACCTCTGGGGCGTACTCGGGATTGCTATACTCGCTCTTCATTTCTGATGGATCTTTCTCCAGATCATAGAACTCCCATTCTTCACCGTTAGGCACATCCTTGCCGTAGAAGCGAATGAGTTTAAAGCGTTTCTCTGAAACCCCTTCGTGCTTCTTCACACTGTGAGGCCCTGGGTATTCGTAATAGTGGTAGTAAAGCGACTTCCTCCAGTCAGTTGGAGTTTCACCCTTCATCAGTGGGATCAAACTCTCTCCCTGCATTTCAGCCGGTGCCTCGACACCAGCCATATCGAGGAAGGTTTCTGCGAAATCGATATTCTGTGTGAGGTCGCTGTTCACTGATCCAGCTTTCACTGTGCCTGGCCACTTTACTAACAAAGGAGTTCGGAACGACTCCTCATACATCAATCTCTTGTCAAACCAACCATGCTCACCCATGTAAAACCCTTGATCAGAACAATACATAACAATCGTGTTCTCAGCTAATCCTGACTCCTCTAAATAATCTAACACCTTCCCAACACTCTCATCGACAGCCCATATGCAACGCAGGTAGTCCTTCATGTACGTTTGGTACTTCCACTTCACCAAGTCCTTACCTTCTAACGGAGCAGCATTGAACTTCGCTGTACGCTCAGCAAACTGCCCGCCCATACCAACCTTGAGGTCAGCTTTCATCCGCATCGTCTTATCGATCGTCATGTCCTGATCGCGAGCTGCCGAGCCACGTCCCTTGTAGTCGTCAAATAATGTCGTAGGCTCAGGAATTGTTATATCTTCATACTTGCTCATGTGACGCTCCGCTGGAGTCCAATTCCGGTGCGGTGCCTTGTGGTGCATCATCAACATAAATGGCTTTTCTTTATCGCGCTGCCCCTTGAGCCAGTTCAATGTTTTGTCTGTGATCACATCACTGACATACCCTTTATTTTTCTCCTTACCTTTAGCTGAAATGAAATCTGGGTTGTAATACTTCCCTTGTCCTGGAAGGACATCCCAGTAGTCAAACCCCTGCATTGCTCCGTTTAGATGGATTTTACCGATCATCGCAGTCTGGTAGCCATTCTTCTGCAGGACTTTGGCGAAGCTCGATTGGTCATGGTTGAATGACCCTCTGTTATCAATCTTGCCATTGAGGTGACTATGCTTACCAGTCAGTAAGACTGCACGTGACGGTGCACAGATAGAGTTGGACACATAACAACGATCAAATCGCATCCCCTCCTTTGCGATCCGATCAATATTCGGCGTCATATTTAGCTTCTGTAAGGGACCGCCATAGGCTCCTATTGTTTGGAAAGAATGGTCGTCAGAAAAGATCCAGATGATGTTCGGTTTCTCAGCGGCGTGGGCGGACGGCACCATCGATGCCAATGCCAGCACACCACCCACCAATGCTGCGGATAGAGTGTTCATGGAACACCACTACGCAATTCAGATGAGATACTACACAAAATACTCTGTCATCAGCCTACTCCATCCCCACCTGTCGCATCCCCACCTGTCGCATCCCCTCATAGAGCACAATCGCTACAGCTGTCGCTAGATTCAGGCTGCGTGTGCTTCCCTCAACCATGGGAATC
>NZ_JBDOPO010000313.1:0-3299 GCF_039830215.1 Rubritalea sp.
GCTGGCTCAGATCTGTGGACCCTGCACTCTTTTCTACATATCTAGCAGACAGTCCATTCACGCTCCACATGAACCCACAACTCGAGAGTGAGCAGTAGATCGATCTACTCATAAAGGTTTCATCGTGCTGGCACCATTGAATCATCTCTAGTGACCAGCCACTCGCCCCGTAGCGGGATGGCTTTACAAAGGTAAACTCTCTTGCTAGGAGGGGCGTATGACGAGCACGCAGTATAACTTCGCACGCAACCTTTTGTTCAAAATGGATGCGGAAGACGCCCACCATCTTTCTCTCGACCTCATGCGTAAAGCTGAGGCGACAGGCGTTCTCAAGCTCGTTGCTGGCAAGTTGCCAGCCGCTCAGCCAGTAGAATGCATGGGGCTCACCTTCCCCAACCCAGTGGGCCTCGCTGCGGGTCTCGACAAAGAAGGCACCACTATTGATGCTCTTGGCCGCCTCGGATTTGGCTCAGTAGAAATTGGCACCATCACACCTAAGCCACAACCAGGCAACCCGCTGCCACGCCTTTTCCGAATCATCGAAGAAGAAGCCATCATCAACCGCATGGGGTTCAACAACGTAGGTATCGATCAAGGCGTAAAAAATGTCAGAGCTTCATCAACTTTCAAAGGAATCGTCGGATTTAACATCGGTAAAAACAAGGTTACGCCAAATGAAAATGCCGTCGACGACTACCTCAAAGCTCTCCGCGGGTGCTGGGGCGTCGCAGACTACGTCACGGTCAACATTTCTTCACCTAACACCCCAGGGCTCCGCGACCTTCAAGCAGCAGATGATACTGCTCGACTTTTAGAGGCTCTCAAAAAAGAACAAGTACACCTCAGCGAGACAACAGGTTTCCACATGCCCATCGCGCTCAAAGTAGCTCCAGACATGGGCGAAGAACAAATCGCTGATCTTTCTCGGGTATTTCTCGAAGGGGGGCTCGACGGACTGGTGGCAACCAACACAACGATCAGCCGCGAAGCTGTACTCGGCAAGCCATACGCCACTCAGGCTGGCGGACTCTCAGGTAAGCCTGTGACGAAAGCATCCACAAAGGTAATTAAGGCATTCTACTCACACCTTGGCGAGCAAATCCCAATCATCGGAGTGGGTGGCATCATGAATGCTGACGACGCGATTGAGAAGCTAGATGCGGGAGCAAAGTTGATCCAACTCTACACTGGATTCATCTACCACGGACCACCACTCATTCATTCTATTCTCAATAAACTTGCCGCGAGATAATTTATCTGTTAGTCTCGTGACGAATCTTATTTCAAAAATACTATGAAAAAAATTATCACAGCCATCGCAGCAGTTTCCTGCGCAGTAGCATTCACCAGCTGCCAACCACAAAACCACGCCCAAGCAAATGCGGGCACAGGCGCAGCACTAGGTGCCATCGCTGGTGGAATCATCGGTCACCAATCAGGTAAAGGACTCGAAGGTGCAGCTATCGGAGCAGCAGCTGGAGGAGCTGGTGGGTATATACTCGGAAACGAAAAAGATAAATCTCAGCAGTAGTACCTCTATTATTTTGAGTTACTAAAACGACCAAAGGCACCTCATAGAGGTGCCTTTTTCACGCCAGATATTCAATAAAACTCTTAAAATAAGCGTATACATCGGCAAGATTGGCATGTCTAAACTCATACACACCAACAACTCGCCATCCACCTTATTAGACCCACACGCAATTTCCAATTGTATACATCTTTCATTCGAAGAAAACAGAAAGCTTCTCGGCTCTTTCAATTACCTTGAGTGATGTATTCGGCAAAACGACTATGCTAAGCTAGCTTTTCTCTGTCAGCGGATTGTGGTATCCATGCAATGATGGCGTGATGTTCAGACCTGAGGAAGTTTGCGATGAATTTACTACCAGCGGTGTCGCTTTTACTACGGCGATGTTTTTGGTTTCCATAGGCCTTGATACGACGTGGGTGGGTAGATATTCTGCTTCTAATTTAGCTTTATAGAGAGCTTTTGAAACAAGTTTTCCTGAGTGTCCTGTCAGCTCTGAGCAAGCCGATATTTTAGATAGAATGGAGTTCTTTTCAAGCTAGGTGATGAGAGATTTTGTCCCCGTTGGGTGTTTACAAATCTTACTGGTTGAGCGGATAAAATCGAAAGCTGGTGGCAAAAGAATTCGGCCTTACCTACATAGAAATAGTCCCGTGTAACGGAGCCTCAGGTATTTTGAATATCTGACTGTTTATCGGTGGCTTAATCACCAGAAAACAAGACAAATGAAACGTAAGAAAAGACACCTCAGTGTTATATTTAAAGCACGTGTCGTAACCCATGCTCTCAAGGGGATTCGCTCAGCAAACGATATTGCCTAGGAAAATGATGTAGCACCGTCCCTGGTTAGTCAGTGGAAAAAGGAGTTAGAGTCTCGTTTGATTGAGCTTTTTGAGAGTTCTAACACCACCAAGAAATGAGCTAAAAACACTCGAAGTCAAAGAAGCTCAGATGGAGCTCCAAGGGGGGCAACTCGTACTAGAGAAGGACTTCCTTCTAAAAAAGTGCGAACAGCTGGGAATCGATGTGAGCGAAAAGCTATAATTGATACTCAGCACGCTTTATCAATGAGGCAACAATCAGCTTAGCTAGAGGTCAACCGCAACCACTTAAAACCCAAAAGGGCTAAGATCAGTGATGAGGGTCATAAGATCATGCTGTATCTTGATAAAAGCCTCTTCAAATATTGCCAAATACGAAAGCGCAACTTGATTCACGAACTCAGAGATAGAGGAAATGAAGTCGGCAGGAAGTGAGTGCGTCGTTTGATGAGGTTGCTAGGAATCGACGCAATAGTTCCTAAACCTAACACCAGCAAACCCGAGAAGGCTCACAAGATTTACCCTTACCTTCTCAGAGACAACCTGTGTTCTTGGCCTTGAAACATACTATACAGAACAAGATACTACGTTGAATAGTCAAGGATTAAAATAGGCTTTAAGTACTTACTTATTGGGGTTTAGCGGCCGTTATGAAACCTTTTTCATTTGGGTTAAAGGGCTCGTTAGATTTTAGAATTCCGTAGATTTGGTGGAGCAGCTTTCGCATGATGCCGATGATGATTTTTTTGGGTTTTTGACTATGTTTTGAAGGCGATCTCCGAACTACTTGAGTAGTGGGTTATTTTACGAGCTGACATTGCTGGCCTTGGATTCAAACCGGAAGTGCACCGCTTAACTTGAACAACGGCCCAGATGCTGATTATTATCAGCACTGGCTCCACCGTTCAAAACCGAGCCTGTGCCAAATGACCTATAAACATCCGACC
>NZ_JBDOPO010000360.1:0-14744 GCF_039830215.1 Rubritalea sp.
CAGCGTGAGGATTTCCATGCAAAGGCTGACCACCGATCACAACTCCTCCACCAATTCCCGTGCCGACAGTGATATAAACATAGTTAACCATCCCCAAGGCTGCACCAGAATGACCTTCACCCAAGGCCGCGGCATTCACATCAGTGTCGAAACTAAGTGCCGCATTAGGAAATGCTTCAGAAAGAAAAGCCATCACATCAGCACCCTCCCACCCTAGCTTAGGCGTGGCTAACACCTTACCATAGTCCTTGCTGGTTGGTGCTACTGCCGCTGGACCAAACGTTCCGTATCCGATAGCCCCCAGTTCTTCGTACTTCTTACTGGCGTTTTCAAAAAACTCCTTCACCTCAGCGAGAGTCTCCTCAGCCTGAGTGGTGGGAAACCTCTTTTCCTCAATAATATCCCCCAGTTCATAGGCTACAGCACACACCATCTTCGTCCCGCCAGCCTCCACGGCTCCTAACAAATTATTTCTCATATTTGACTCTTTTATATCTATCCGCGAGCCGAAGTCGCTAACGTAATTGTAAGGGCTGTCAAAAGGCCAGAACTTGTAGCAATATTCTGGTGTATCGCCAAACCAAAAGCTAGTACAATACAAGCGCCTGAGCGAGGAATAACGTTCTACAAATGAACACGTCAACCGCAAGTACGTCTCAGATAAAACGAACGCCACACTCATCGGCCCCAATTGCGCTAGCATCTTGAATTCGCCGAAGTAGAAATTGAATCGCAGGCATCGAAAATGTCTCGACAGAAAAACACCAAACTTCCTCTTATTTAACCACTAACTAGATCGGTGCACTTTCATGTTGAAGCCGTGAACCATAAACGATGTGAAGTTTGAGTTGCGTAAATGACCGGACTTGAATATATCATCTCTATCAAGTATGCAATAGGCTGCAAACTCCCCATGACGGAACAGAATATAGAACGTAAGCATGTTGCTATCATTGGCGCTGGAATCACCGGCCTCAGTGCCGCTTATCATTTACAGCAAGCTGGACACAGTGCCGTCATCTTTGAGAAATCCTCCCGAATAGGTGGAGCTATCCAGAGTTCTTCCAAAGAAGGATTCCTTTATGAGCATGGGCCAAACTCACTGATGGTGAATGACAAAAGGGTTGAGAACCTCATCCACCAAGCAGACCTGAGCTCTAAAATTCAAGTTGCCAATAAGGCTGCTCACAAACGCTTTGTTGTGCATAAGGGAAAACTTAATACCTTGCCTAGTTCCCCTGCAAGCTTCGTCACTAGCTCACTCTTTTCCTTAAAAGCTAAACTGCGCCTCGCCAAAGAACCCTTCATTGCTAAACGAGCAGCCGATGCGGGAGGCGAATCTTTTGCCGACTTCATCCGGCGCCGCCTGGGACCAGAAATACTAGAAAAGGCTGCAGCTCCTTTCGTCAATGGCATATACGCTGGTGACCCGAACAGACTCTCCACCAACCACGCCTTTCCGCGCCTCTTCGCTCTCGAACAAGGGCATGGATCACTCATCAAAGGGATATACGTGATGATGCGTGAAATCAAAAAAGGCAAAGGCGATTCAAATAGAATGGCTAAGCGTAAAATCATTTCCTTCAAGGACGGCATGGAATCTCTGCCCAAGGGCATTGCCAGTAAATTACAAGAAGGTTCCATCTTCCTCGATACCAAACTTGGAAACATTTTTTTCAACAAGAAAACCAAGTGTTGGCACATCGACTGGAAAGTCGAAAATGGAGCCACGGGTCAGGGGTGCTTTGACGATGTTATCATCACAGTTCCCGCGCACAAATTAGAAAACCTCCCCTTAGAGGGCAAAGTCCTAGACGCCATCTCCAGAGTCCCCCATCTCGACTACCCACCAGTAGCCGCCATGACGCTAGGGTTCAAGCGCAGCCAGATCAGCCACCCGCTCGACGGCTTCGGCATGCTTAACGCCCTTAACGAGAAATCCAAACTCCTCGGTGCACTCTTCACCTCCACACTTTTCCCTGGCAGAGCACCCGACGACTGTGTCGCTATCAACATCATGCTCGGCGGCTCACGCACACCCGAGCATGCTAAAATGAGTGAGAGCGCTATGAAAGCTTCTGTAATGGATGAACTCCGCCGTCTCCTAGGTATCGAAGGAAACCCATTTTTCAGCAGCCTCGTGCGCTGGGAGAAAGCAATCCCGCAGGCCAATATCGGATACAGCTCGATCCTTGAGCAACTCGAGCAATGCGAACGCAAATTCTCCGGCATCCACTTTGCTGGAAACTATCGCGGTGGCATCTCCGTTGGTGACTGCATTGTCAGTGGCATCAAGCTTACCGAAAAAATCTCTTCCAAATAATCAACGAACTCATCAGCTCTAACGTAAATCAAAATACGTATAATCTAAAACAACTATAAACGTTCCACGTTTTTAGACTCACTCATTCATCATGGCTAAAAAAGGCGTCATTCTTCTTAATCTAGGTTCACCAGACTCGACAAGTTTCGAGGACGTGCGCACCTATCTTGACCAATTTCTATCAGACGATCGCGTGCTCGATCTCAATCCCATTTTTCGAAAACTGCTGCTCAAACTTGTCATTTTACCAAAGCGACCGAAACAAGCTGGCGAAGCCTACGACAAGGTCTGGACTGAAGACGGTTCTCCACTCGTTGCCACCAGTGTAGCACAGCAAAAGCTCGTTCAAGCAAACACCGATACCCCTATTTACTTAGCCATGCGCTATGGTAACCCTTCAACTGAGTCGATTGTTGCCGAGATGAAAAAGGACGGCATCGACGACCTTATGATCATCCCGCTCTACCCACAATACGCGATGTCGAGCTATGAGACAGCAGTCGTCGAGCTGATGAATCAACTCCGAGCTCAGGGCTTGGCTGAAATCAACACAGTACTCGTTCAACCATTTTATAAAGACCCTCAGTATATCGATGCGCTATGGGAATCTATCAGACCGAGTTATGAAGGTTCCGGAGCCCACCTCATGATGTCGTTCCACGGCATCCCGCAGCGCCACGTGCAGAAAACTGATCCATCTCACGACCATTGTCTCAAGACCAAAGACTGCTGCACCACACCCCACCCAGCTCACGCAACGTGCTACAGCCACCAGTGCTATGCATCAGCATATGCGCTAATGGCAAAAGGTGGATTACATCACGACGATGTCACCATTTCATTCCAGTCACGCCTTCTCAAGGACCCATGGCTCAAGCCCTACACTGATTTTGAAATCGAACGCCTAGCTAAAGAGGGAGTAAAAAATCTCAAGGTCATTTGTCCAGCCTTCATCACTGATTGTCTAGAGACTCTGGAGGAAATCGCGATGGAAGGTAAAGAACTATTCCTCGGGCTCGGCGGAGAGGAATTTGAACTTATTCCATGCCTCAACACTCACCCTGAGTGGATCAAATGGCTCAACAACAAAATTGAGTGCTGGGAAGCCTAACTATCAAGTTGTGCAGATTATCAGAAATTTCTTCACTTTTTGGGACTTAGGAGTTACGTAACGGCACCAGCGATTGTGGTCATCACAATTACGTGCGCTATCTCACTACTAGACAACTACTATGACAATTAAATCAATCATCCTCTGCGCAGCATCTGCTGCAGTAATGGTCTCTTGCGAAGAAGCTCAGAACACTGTTTCTGAAGCTGCTGAACAGACCACTGCTGCTGCTGAAAAAGTAGCGAATACAGCTACTGAAGAAACTAAAGAAGTTGCTGCTGAAGCAACCTCAGCTATGAAAAATGCTGGAGACTCAGCAGCTGCTACCATCAAGAAAACTAATGAAGTGACTGCTGCTACAGTTAAGTCAGCCGCAGCTGCTACAGCTAAAGTAACTGCAGAAGCAGCTAAGGCAACTACTGAGAGTATTGAAGCTGCTAAATCCACGGCGACTGACGCGGCTGACACAGCGACTAAGACTACTACGGACTCAGTTGAAGCTGCTAAATCCACGGCGGTTGACGCAACAACTAAAGCTGCTACTGACTCGGTTGAAGCTGCGACAAAGTCTGTTGACGCTGCTGCTAAAAAAGCCGCTGAATCACTCGTTCCAGCTAAGTAACTCTCCACTCAGAGAACCTTTTAATACAAAAGCCCACATTGCCTGTTCTTGGCATTGTGGGCTTTTGTATTTTTAGCAGCTTTACAGACAAACGCGATCGATGCCAAAAAGAACCAATCGAGGCACCTTGCGAGGAATATCTGCTAAATAGGCTCTGAAAATGAATTACTAACCTCGCTCTTGCTGTCATTAATGAACTTACTCCAAGTAGCGACGATCAAACTCATAGATGCAGTAAAACGTCAGAGCTACTTGAAACATCAGACAATTCTGGAAAAATCTAGCGCGTCATTCACAGGTAAAGACACCTACAAGACTATAGGTTTCTCCAAAGAAATCATAACTGATAGCTTCCAATTCTACGCCATCGACAGTATTGCCGAACCCAACCACTCAGCAGCTGCCAGCTACTTTGGTACCTAGTTATTTGGCTTTAGAGGTCGCGATGGATTCTGGATCGATAGCAAGGAAGTAAGCAAAGTTCCCTCTGCTAGCCAATCATTCTCAGGCATCTGGATCCTTCCACACCTTGGAGAACTGGGCATCCAAGACCTCGTATTCATGGATTCATTTAAGAAGCTTGAAAAGCTTAACTTTCTATTCACTTCGGGAACGAATGGCTACAAGAACTAACACATCCGAGCGATAATTCACTCTAACTAAACAACACTACTCGCCTTCGATGAAGGACGCTTCTATCACGCTGAGGACAATGATGAAACCCAAACGCGACGTGTTTCTCATAAGCTAGTAAGACCATGTGCAGCGACATATCAGTCGCGGCATTCACCCAACACACACATGAGCTCATTATCCACCAAAAAACCCTGTCACGATTGACCAGCTGGGTAACTTGTGAACGGGCTTTCAATCTGGGTCAAACTGGATGCCCTGAAGCTTCCGCCTGCACGATCCATGCTAAAGCACCTCTGCTACAGAACATAGCGATGTTAGGGTAGACGACAAAATCCTACGTCACGACACCCGCGTACGGAGCCAACGGTCTGTATAAACAAGCTCTTCGAGAGAACGACTTATCCCGCTGCTATCATAACAGTACCAACACATTCCTACAATCTATTGCCTCTTCCTTCTTTATATCCTCGAAGCTCTAGACTCTAGATTAAATCTCCTGAAGTTTCCAACCTCGCAGTTTAACCACTCAAAAGCGCCTTTAGCATCACTTGGTTCAGTAATCACCAGAAAATAAACGCCTAACGGCTTTATCAGTCACCTAATTTTTATCATTCGAAGATGTGGATCGACCAAGTAAAAGGGCAAATCTCACACCCTCCGACACTGCTTATCAGCAATAATGAGAACTCTAGATTTCACGTTTCCAGTGTGTGTGAGACTCAGCACGCCAGATCCGGAGAATCTGGCAACTACCGAAATACTTATTAGTCAATCAGTGGATAAGGGAAATCCTATCGAAGCTTTAAACTATAAGCTAGCTGGCAAGGTTGTTCACGTCCCTTCAATAAATCTGGAAACCTGCAACAGATTTCAACTTCCATTTCAACAGCCAAGCCGGGGGATAAAAATTTCATCCGTTTCACCTACAACGAAGCATGGAATAACCAATCGTTGGCGATTGAAGACCTCAATCTGGCCAGCACTTCTAATACTGACGGTAATATAGTTAAAGCCCGACTCAGTGAGGGCACCACGTTCAAGGCCGCTGAGAATATATCTTACCACTGCAACAATAGAGCTGTTACAGGGCGCGCCATTTTTGGGATACCGAGATTATTTCATCAACTCTTTCTGAGTGTAGTTCTTAGTGCGACCTTTCGTTTCAGCCCTCACATTTTTGACTAGGTCAGCTTTCACCACTCCACCTTTGTTGCCTTTCATGTAACGTAGGTATGTCATCAAGCTCGCTAGATCCTCATCAGTTAGATCAGTCCTTTGGACAAATTTCGGCATAGCTTGCGCAGAATTGAAGCTCACTCCATTCACTTTGATAGGTCCCTCTAGGCCATGCAAAATAACTTTGGCTAGTATTTTGGGATCTCCACTCACCCAGTTAGACGGCGCCAGAGGAGGAAACAATTCTCCTTGGCCTTGACCTTCCATTCCGTGACATGCCATGCATGCGGCACTTCCAGTGTAGAGCTTCTTCCCATGCTCATAGCGTGCTTTATCAGCCTTAGGTACAACTGGATTTTTCACAACCTCAGACTTGTTTAGAGCCTTGTCTGCGAGTCCCAATTGTTTCACTAAATTCTTATGCTTAGGTGCGCCCCAATCTTTCGATAGTTTAAAGTTAGATCCCAGTCCACTGACATATACCTCAGCTAACAGCCCTACTTTTTCAGAAAATTGAGCGATCACCTCTTGAGCCCTGAGGTAGCCTTCCTTTGATCCAAGTCGGCCTAGGGCATAGACTGCTGAGAGAGCTGTCTGTGATTTGGGCTGATAGGCCAGAATTGTTTCATAGATCGGTCCGTCAGCCAGATGAGCCAGCTCAAGCGCAGCAGCATGCAATTCATAGTCATCGGAACTCAGACAATGCTTGAGGAAGTTTTTTGAGATCGATTCAGTTGACTCGTAAACCCAAAGCGCGTGAAGTTTGGAATACTTTCCTGTAAGTTTCGAACTGGCAGCTTTTGTGAAGGCCTTTAGATTGGCTGGGTCTTGTACTTGGCCAACTAACAACCTCTGCGCGGTGTCACGTACTGTCCCATTTTTGTGCGATAAAAATGGGACGAGTTCTTCCACTGATTTACCTGAAAGTTTGACGGCTTTATTCAGAGGATTCTTAGTATAACGAATGCGGTACAACCTTCCATTGTTGGGCATTGGTTTATCTAGGTTACGGCTGGCGTATTGCTTCCGCAGGTAGCTCGTCAAATATGCCTTATGCTGGAGCAAGCCAAAATACATATCGATCATCCACAAGGAACCGTCCGGTGCAGTGTAGACATTGACCGGGCGAAACCATTCGTCTGTGGACGCTAGGAAATCCTTCCCATTATAGTGAAACGCCCCTTTTACTTTATTATCTGCGCCGCGCTCGATATTTATTACTTTCAGCAAATTTCCAGCAGGTTCGGTAACAAACCCAGAACCATTAAAAGACTCTGGGAAGTTTTCTCCACGGTAAATAGTCATTCCTGCGGCAGCGGTCGCGTTGACTAACTTACCATCTTTATCCAAAGTTCCCTTTTGATATGCTCGATTTACCCCAGGGGTTACCCGAACTGGAAACACCTTGTTAGATGCTGCGCGTGCGGATATTCTATGCTTAGGGGTATAGCCTGAGATATTCCGGAAAAGATTGGGTCGATATTGATCTCCGACTAACAAGGTACTATTACTATTATGGAAAAGGCGACCTGCATCATCTTGAGCTATCCCCCACTGGCCACGAAACGCAGTTTTCTGCATGACCCATTTTCCATTGATTCTGCGATACCGTCTATCCGACTTGGCACTGTAGTACCAGTTATCACGAGCAAGGAGTAGGCCATTTGCTTGGTGCTCAGCATTCCCTCCCACTGCATAGCTAGCGTCGATTACTTCGGGCTCACCGACTGGCTTGAGACCATTGCGTTTGATAAATTGTAGTTTACCGGAGCTAGCGAATAAAACGCCATCGGTAGTCACTGCGACAGCACGCGGCATCACCAACTTATCGAGAAAGAGCGTTACCTTATTTAACTTGCCGTCGCCAGTCGTATCTTCGAAGACTTTGATCTTCCCGGTAGGAAGCTCTTCACCATTACCATCGAGATCGATCATGTATTGAGTCATCTCCACCACCCACGCCCGGTTGTCCGCATCGAAGGACAAAGCTACAGGCATATGCATCTTGGAATCCTCAACAATTGGCTCAATCACAAAACCATCAGCCAATTGGAATGACTTGAGGGCGTCAGTTAGCGACAATAGAGGAGAAGGCGGAATCTCGGATGCTGGGATAGGATCAACCATAACATGACCTTTTCTATCCCCCTGCTGAGCACAACAAAAGGCACAGCTCGCCATAAGAATGGCAATGAATCTACTATGCATCAGCGTTTAGTTTCCTTTTGCTGGTACTTGAATCGGCTTGAGCTGGATTTTTTTCCAACGGACATTGCACGATTTTCCTCCGTGCACTTGAAGAGCAAAGAAGCCTTCCCGCGTGTCATGCTTTTTATGTTCGTCAACGAAGTCGACCCGCTTCTCTCCATTGAGCCAGGTTTGGATGTGATTCCCCTCGCAACGAACTACGATGGTATTCCAGCCATCCCACTTAAAAAGTTTATTACCTTGCTGACTAAAAGCTTCACGCTTTTCAGCTTGCTCATCACTGCCCTTTTTAACTGGGAAAAGCCAGCCTCGACGAGCTTCGTCGTACAGACCAGCAGTCCAACTACGATCAGTATGGTCACCTTCGCATTGGTAGCCAAAAACTCGCCCATTCCCATCATCTGAGGCTTTCTGGTTTCCACGGAACATCAGACCAGAGTTACCACTCCGATCGTCAAACTTGAATTCAAAGCTGAGTTCGAAATCCGTGTAAGTTTTCTCAGTACGTAAGAATGTGTTACCTTTGATATTTTTACCAAATCCGACGATGCAGTCATCCTCGACTTTGAATTTGCCATTGCCACCCACGACCTTCCAGCCGGTGAGATCTTTGCCGTTAAAAAGTGCAATTACTTCATCAAGCTGAGTCGATTGTTGCGTCGTTGGAGCCTGCGAGTCAGCTAAAGCAGCGACGCTAGAAGCAGCGATAGATAAAACTGCGAGGAGGACACTTCGATTGCCAGAAAATATAGTCATTCCTTACTATACGTCACCTGTAAACAATTCACAGGAAACATTTCGCATTCCAGCCTTACGTTTTACGACAAACTTTATGCTTCAGTACTCATCAACTCTAGCGCTCGTCCGTAGTCGACGTAGCTTTGGTAGCATTGACTCCAGTCCACGCTGTCGGATTTCGCATGAAAGACAGTAGCTACATGTGGCTCGATAGCGATAAACCCCTGATAATTTGAACTCTTCAGATCAGCCATTATCTGCCTGACACACCCCTGACCTTCACCAGGAAAAACATACTCTGGCTCGACGCCATCCTTCACTGGGTTAAGGCAATCCTTAACATGCACGTGAACGATGTGCTCTTTCACATCTTGGTAAAACTGCCAAGCGTCTTGCCAAGGATGCGGCTCAAGCGTTGACCTATCTCGTTGAAAAACTGGGTTACCAGTATCGAAAATCAATTTCAGACCCGGAACGTTTTCTACTAGTTCTAATGTATGCTGAGAGCTAAAACCTCCGTAGTTCATGCAATTTTCATGAGCCACCGTAAGTCCAGCGTCAGTAAAGCGGGCAACGATTTCGCGGAGCCGCTTGACTCTCTCATCTAGGTATTGCTCGCTGCCCCATGACTCCTGCGCGTAGGACATAACTCGCACAATCTGCGTGCCGAGTCGTTGCATCTTCGGGATCGCTCGTTCCACTTCCCCAAGCGTCACTGAGAAATCGCTTTTGATAGATTTTGACCAAGATCCGATAAGTGAACCAAATTCTGCTATTCTAATCCCTGATTCCTCAAGCATCGCTACCGCTGCTTCAAAAGCTCGACCATCGAGGTCATGGATATTTTTACCATCAATTCCTCGAGCCGAGATATACTCCCAGCCCAACTCTTGGGTCGCCTTGATCTGACCAGCCAGATCTTGAGCAGCTTCATCTGTAAATCCTGAAAACTTCATTATCGTATATTTTGTTAGACTAAGACCCAGCGCCCGTTGTTCTTTGCGCTTTCGTAAATAGCACAAATCAAAGCCACAGCTTTGCGCGCTTCGTTTCCTGACACGGAAGGCTCTCTTCCTTCTTTAATCGCAGCCACAACTTCTTCAAAATTCTTCTGATGCCCAATAAAGTTGATCGCATTCGGGTCGTTTGCCCCTAGCCCGGCAGTTTCGCTGGTCGTCATCAGTTCCGCTATCACCCCAGCGTCTTGCTCAGTTGGCTCTGAAAAATCCCAGACCTTGAATGATTCATCAGCGAGAAAAGCCGAGCCTTTATCACCGCAAATATTGACTTCAGCAGGATGGCCAGTCGAAGAATAACAAGCTGTTGAACCCTGAATCACCCCCTTTGCTCCGCACTCAAACTCGAGAATGGCAACAGCGGTGTCTTCGACTTCAATGTTTTCGTGGGCGATACAGTCCATACTGGCTGAGACTCGCTTCACTGGCCCAACTACGTGGAGCAGTTGATCGATGATATGAATCGACTGATTCATCAGTGCTCCTCCGCCGTCAAGCGCCCACGTTCCTCGCCATGCTGCAGAATCATAATACGCTTGGTCTCTGAACCATTTCACGGAGGCTTCAACCAAAGAGAGTTTACCAAAACGACCTTGCGACACAGCCTCCTTCAGCGCCACGACAGATGGGTTGAATCGACGGTTGAGAATCGCAGCTAGAACTACTCCATTTTCATTTGCCGCAGTAATAAGCGGATCAATCCTCTCAGGAGTTATCTCTAACGGCTTCTCGCAAATAACATGCTTGCCTGCGTTCAGAGCGGCCAATACCGGTTCACAATGCGCACCAGAGGGGGTAGCTATAGTAACGACATCAAGCTCCGAGTCTGCTAGTATTGCATTCAAATCTGAATAGCTTTGAATACCATATTCAGTCGCAAAGCTGTCTGCCTTTTTTGTATCTCTGTTGAAACAAGCGTGAAGTTCTCCTCCCGTCATAGACTGGATGGCTTTGGCGTGGAAATGGGCTATCATCCCTGTCCCTATAATTGCAAATTTCATGATTTGGCTTTGTTAAAAAGTTACTTTATGCGGATTTATTTCGTTTCACAAATCCTAGGATTCCTATTACAGCGAGCGAACCGAGTCCAGCAACGCCAATCATTCCGGGAACCCCCTTAGCGCTGAGCGCCCAGATAGATGCGAACGATGCCGCACCAGCGGAGATAACCATGAGTAGGTTGATCAAGCCCCTGCGCTTCGGAAGCTCGTCGCCCAATGCTGACTTGGAGTTCATCAACAGCAGAAAAGCTAAGTATGCAATTGGCAACAAGGTTGTTGCAACAACAGATGCTGGGACTGCCATAGCTGCCTTGGCGTCGCCACTCCAAAGGTAAGGTGAGAAAAGTCCTGCAATTGCTGGCATCGAGGCTCCTAGTACGAAATACTTGGTATCACCCACTTTGTTAAATGCTTCACTTATCGCGTAACCGTTCATCATCATGTGGACGAGTAATGTGGAGACCGCCATAGCAAAAACACCTATTCCAAAAATAACTTGAGCATTTTCGCCTAGGAAGGGTTTCAATGAACTGGCTAGACTTTTAGCCCCTCTGTTCGCTAACATAGCTGCGAGTTGTTTCTCCTCTAATGCTAGCCCTTCACGATGGAGAGATTTGGCTTCTGCGTCCAATTTGGAGAAACCACTAACGTCGCTCTCTAGGCGCTTATCAACCACTTTGTAATACGCACTTTCCATTCCTGGGAGGGGCTTACCCTCAGCAGTGATCATATCGCCATGCTTGGCGTGAAATGAAGCCGCTGAGGCGATTACTAGCGCTGAGGCGCCAAGGACAAATGGCACAAATAAACCGAGTATCAGATCATAGCGCGAGAGTTCGCGATGCTGTTTACCCCAACCTTTTTTCTTAAGCGAATACGGCAGAAGGAACGTCATGTTGATGCCCACTGCTGTTCCGAATGCTGCGATGATTTTACTGCGTTGTTCACCAGTGACGTAGTCGGTCCAGTAACTAGCTCCATCACCCGTAGCCGAGATTGCCGTTGCGATCTGATCGGTAGGTCTAAAGAGTGCAGTGAAATCTGGGATAAGTCCTGAGAATAGGCTACTCCACTGCACGGCACCCTTGGAAATAAGAGTCACGACCACTGCCATGAAGCAGAGGACGATCACGCCAACTAAGGCTTTTAAAATATTATCAATCAACGCTGCAGCTTTCGAATTTTTCTGAGATATACAGATCAGAGCCATCGCTAGAACGAATAGCGAGCCCGTGATGACATAGGGCCCGGGTGTGAATCCCAGATTATCCTCTATCGCACCTCGACCTAACGAAAATTGGGCCGCACAGAATACTGTGTCCGCAATAACGGTCGCTATCAACCAGCCCCATGCAAGAGTTGGTGAAACTTTCTTTTCCATCACCCGGAATGGGCGCTCATCACAGGAAAGTGTGACGTAACTTATCGCTGATAGCATTATAATACCGCAGAGCATCGCAAGTGGTTGTAGCCACAAGAACTGATAACCACCAATTACGCCCAAATAAAGTGCCCCAACTAAGGACCCTCCACCCAAGGTCACAGCCGCCTGAACCCAACCCGGTCCTGACATTTTGCCGTAAATACCCAGTTTGGTCCCAAAGCCACCGTTTTTTGCTCTCGTTAAATCATCCATTATTGTAGTCTGCTATGGTTATCTATCATTCCATCAATGGAAACATTTACAACTGTGAGCCTAGACACTACCTGCCGAGACTCAAAAACCAATTGCTATAGCAACTAATCCATGCTGCACAATCACAGCTGAGAATCAACTACATGCTGCGCATCGGACCATTACATTTAACGACAAGCCATTTTCTATTGACGCATCCTTATTCAACTGAGAACACATAGATATTGCGTCACTTAAATTTAAAATTACGACAGCTTGAAGAACTCCCACAAAAAGCTCAAAATTCTCTTCCTAGGTGAATCCTCAGGTTTCATTTCACGTAAGATTCTCAGAGGAGTGCTCTCGATGCGGACCGAGGGTTTTAACTGGGAGATCCGCTGTATTCAACCATCCATTACAGTAGACGAACTAGAAAAGCACCGCAAACAAGCTAAATTTGATGGTATCATAGCTAGGGGGCTCTCACCAGAACTCGCCCGCTCGATCAATCAACTCAGCACTCCCTGCATTTTCATCAGAGCCAGTGAAGATGAATCAGCTGAATATATCAATGGGCCGCACGTCGATGATAAAGCAATTGGTCGTTTAGCTGGTGAAGAATTCAGTTTGCTCAATCTCGGCTATTGGGGCTTTGTCCATTGGGATGGCGTGATGTGGTCCGATGCTCGACGTCGCTCCTTTCATTCCTACGCTACCGCCAGAGCAGTCAACAACGAGACTCTTTGCCTACCAGCGGAAACTCGGCATAGTTGGGCCGCTGTCGAAACTATCTCCAAATGGCTCGCCCCTATCCCTAAGCCTTGCGGAATCTTAGCGTGCAATGATCAAGCTGGTATCGATGTGATAAATGCTGCCAACAAATTAGGTCTATCAGTACCACAGGAAGTGGCCGTCATCGGAGTGGATAACGACAGACTACTGTGCGAAACCACCAGCCCCTCACTCAGCAGTATTGATCTTAGAGGCGTCGATATTGGACGGGCTGCGGCCGTTGCATTAGCTAAAGCCATGGGTATTCTCAAAGAGGACGCCCCCAGCATGCTGCAGCCAGCAAAGACAGTAGTTCGCGAATCCAGCCATGAGATCAATAAATCTATGCTTACCTACCAGAAAGCTCTCGATTACTTGGCCGCCCAATCACTCAAGGGTACTAGCGTCTCAAAGCTCGCTACAGCCTGCGGAGTTTCACGCCGCGGGCTCGAAAGAGCCTTTGAAAAGAGCACGGATACCAGCCCTGCCGTCTTGATTAGAGAAATGCGTATCAAGGCCATCACAGATCTACTGCGCGACAAATCCTCTACGATTGAGAGCATCTCACAACAAGCTGGATTTTCTGAAGCATCTGGGCTCTCGAATTTCGTCAAAAGAATGACTGGGAAATCACCCGGAGAATTTCGCGGTGAGGGCTAGAAAACGCCCACGCTATAGCATAGACTCATCTTAAGCCCATCAGTCTACGACTTAGTAGCCGAGCACACCTTTATTTACTTGGAATGGGACTAGTTTCAGTCCACCACAGCTTCGCTGCAGCAATCAACTGCAAGGCCAACCATTCATAGAACCATGAACATTGATCGCACACCCGAACTTCTCTCACCCGCAGGTAACTGGGACTGTGCCCGCGCAGCTGTTGCTAATGGAGCCGACGCCATCTTCTTCGGTCTCTCAAAATTCAATGCACGCCTCCGCGCTGACAATTTCACCGACCAAGACCTGCCAGAGCTGATGAATTTCCTTCACGCTCATGGAGCCAAAGGTTTCGTGACGATGAATACCCTCATTTTCACTTCTGAACTGGAAGACGCCGAAACTCAACTGCGCCTACTCGAACGCGCTGGGGTAGATGCCATCATCGTTCAAGACCTCGGACTAGCAATGCTCTGCCGTACCGTGGCTCCATCCATTGAGATCCACGCTTCAACTCAGATGACTATCACCTCTCCAGAAGGACTTGAGTTCATCGACTCACTCTACAAGCTCGATCGCGCAGTACTCTCACGTGAACTTTCACTAGGTGAGATCAATAAGTTCAACCCAAGCGAGTGCGTACCACTGGAGGTCTTCGTTCACGGAGCTCTCTGCGTAGCCTACTCAGGTCAGTGCCTCACTTCAGAATCCCTAGGCCAACGCTCAGCCAACCGTGGTGAGTGTGCCCAAGCATGCCGCATGCCCTACGAACTTGTTATCGATGGCGAAATCCAAGACATGGGAGAAAAACGTTACCTACTTTCCCCTCAAGACCTCGCAGCCGTCGACCTGATCCCCGACCTCGTTAAC
>NZ_JBDOPO010000133.1:0-3284 GCF_039830215.1 Rubritalea sp.
CATGTAGGTGGATTTGAGGGTTTCGGATTCGGTTTTGAGCGATTGTTTATCGAGTCGTTTTTGGTTTAGTTGCAGGTTTATCTGCTCTTGTCTCTGATTAGTAAGGGTGAGTGATTTCTGCCAGATGTCAGCACCTATACTGGCAAACCATACGGGGATGATGGAACGGAGTTTTTTGGCGGAGGATAGTTTTTTCTCGGTTTTGAGAAGGCTGAGATGCTCATTTTTGATGGGGATGAGGGAGTCACGCTGACGTCTAGAGGTTTCTAGTTCCTCTCTTATAATGGCGAGATTATCAAATTCTTTGGCAACGCGGAGTGCGTCAGAAAATGCGGATTCGTCTTCGAGTACGAGTTCGCGAAAGATTTGGTTGATGCTGTTTAGCTGCTTTAGGCCGGCAGCTCTGTTTAGGAGAGGGAAAGCGTTAGGGCCGACTTCGAAATAGCTATTGATTCTAGAAAGGTATTCTTTTTTACTGGAATAGATATTGAGTCCAGCGGTTTGCTTGGCTAGTTTTTTGAGTTCTCTGGAGCCGTTGTCGTGTAGGTTGTTGAGGAGTGAGTCAAGATTTACGGTGGAGGCCTCGCTGACGAACCAGATTTTCTTGAGGTCTGACGCGCTGTGTCCGCTGCCATCGATCCAGAGGAGAGCTCCAATGGTGATAGTATTTGTGCCGTTTCCGTAGTTGGCTGCAATGCCGGTGATGGTTTTCCCTGGGCGAATGATGTGGTCGTTTCCACCTGAGACGCTCTCGGCTCCAGTGACTCCGCGTACGTAGGAGACGAGGTCACGGTCGTTTTTAAGGTCCTGACCGCCAGTGGAGGCTAAGTTATATTTGGGTGATGCAACGAGCAGGGTCATCAGGGCATCTATCAGTGTGGTTTTACCACTGCCTGTGGAGCCGATGATAGCTGTGCCATTTTCGTGAATTTCAGCGATGTGTTTGTGTGAAAAGGGCCCCCAGTTATACACCTCTAACTTCTGAAGTAGGAAGGATGCTTCTTCATCCTTAAAGAGCGGTGGAGCTGTGAAAAAGTCGTCCATACTATTGTTCATTGTCTAATCGTGTTTCAGATTCAGCTAGGGTCCGGAGTTGCTCTAGAAGAGCCTTGAGTGTGCTGGGGCTAGCGAGATGGCTGATGAGTGGTCGTATGGTGATTTCTTGATTTTTATCGGGCTCTGAGACTACACCATGTGTTTTTAGTTTTTCAATGAGCGTGAGAATTTTGCGTTCATTTTTGGAATCGCTCCCTGAGTCTGGGAGATACTTGAACATTTGATCAATCAGGATGTCTATAGGCATTTTGATGGTTTCGATGCCGGTGCCTAGTTCTAATTCTTGGACGACGTAGTATTGGCGGAGAATGGCTAGCAGAAGAGATTGCTCTAGCGTTAGGCGTTGTCGCCTGATGAGGGGATGATTCCAGTTATCATCGGGATCTTCAGATTCGTCGGCTCTAACGGAAACGATCATTATACCACGTTGTTCATCGATAGTTAGGCTGAGGTCTAATGGTTCGAGGGCTTGTTCTATATTTGTCTGGTGTCTGATCGCGGCTTGATAGATCTCAGATTTCTCTGAGAGGTCTATCATGCCAGTTTTGAGTAGCTCTTGAGTGACTAGTCTCACTTCGGGATCTGTGCGTGGTGGTGCATCTTCTATGGCTTCTGGACTTGGCGGTTCTTGTTCCATTGTGTTGAGTATTTATGGTTATCCTAGGTTTTCTGAGTCGAGTCCTGTGAGGTCGTCGCTGGTGAATACTATTTTGGGTACGTCGAACTCGATATCTACATGCCTGTCGCTGTCGTCTTGGTTGGATAGGTTAGAGAGTTTGATTTTTTCTCTTTGATCAGAGTGAGGGATGTCAGCCTCCCGAGCCATGGCTAACCAATAGGCAATGGTCTCTAGGTCGTGGGTTGGAGGTAGAGCTTCGGCCAAAGTTGCGATGCTCCATGGTTTATCTGATTGGCTGAGCTGTGCCATAGTTTGTGTGAAAAGAGCCAGTCTATCGAGTCCATTGAAGGATGCCCAGAAGTCGTTATCGAGTCCATCGATCTCTCCGCTGTTGTCTGATAGGTCAATATCTTCGCCAGCGCTGTCATCGATCTCTTTGAAGGCCAATCTCTGGATAGCTGGGATGCTGGGGTGTGAGATGGCTATAGGTGGTAGATTACTAGTTTGCTTTCTGATGTTGTTTTTTGACCAATCAATATCGATGGCGCATTCGAGGATTTCATTGAGTAGGGCTCCGACGCGATGGTGCTCACTGGCTAGCCCGGTTTTCACATAACCTTTGACATCGCGTTCGCCTCTGGCTCTAGCTTGGATGACGCGGTTAGATTCCCTGACAAGCCCTGAGATTAGCCATTGTAGATCTGAGCGTTGTTTTCTGGATAGTGCAGTTAGGGCTGCCTGGTTAGATAAAATAGAGTGGAGTTGTCGCTTCGTCTCGTCGAGCTCTACGTGGCGCGAAAGCTGGGAATAGAAGCCATCGAAAACCTGGCCTTCTGGAGTTTTGAGTAGAGCGTCGTGGCCGTCGAGCATTTCATCTAGCACGTCGCTTCGGCTTTGGTCGCTGCGGACAATTTTTTGCCGCAGTTCACGGTCGGCGTTTCTGTAGGAGTCTTCGACGCGTCGGAAGTCGGCCTTGAGGCTCATGGAGAGTTGATAAACCTCGCGTATGTTTTCGCTGGCTTTATTGCCAGAGAGGGCGGTGAAGTTGCCTTTTTCGACTTCAGTGAGTTCCTCTTGGAGTTCTTTAATTTGTTTCTTTAGGAGATTGGCTCGGCTGATTTTATCAGGGTTGAGTTGGGCTTCAAGGTTGGCGATTTCTCGCTGTGTCGTGGCTAGACGAGAGGCGGTGGATGTCATTGCTTTGTCTTCGAGCCCGTCGGTGAAGCTCATTGCTTTTTGCAGCGAGTCAGTGGAGAGAATGACGCCCTGTCGTTCAACAACGAGTCCCTTACTAATCCAGTTACGTAGTTCAGCTCGGCTGAGGCGGAAGACGTCTTTGTCTTTTATCTGAAACTCAGTGTCATTTGCGTATTCAGCAAACATTTCGCCGAGTTTCTGGGTGGCTTCCTCCATGGGGACCTCACCGTGGCCAGCCTCAAAAAGCGGTTTAAGACAGCTAAGGATTAAGGGAGCGCGGGTAGCAGCTAAGAGAACCCATGCTGGGTGGTGATGCCGGTGGTGAATATATCTGCGGCAGTCTTCAGGGATCATGGTGTTATTGGTGTGAAAATGTCTAATACATGAATGTCATTACAGCGCGAAAAATGAG
>NZ_JBDOPO010000349.1:0-3269 GCF_039830215.1 Rubritalea sp.
AACGTGTTGCTTGAAAAAGTTTCTTTGAGACTTCGTATTCTGCGCACTCCACTTTTCACAGGCATCCACATGCACTTGCCAGCGATCATTGAGCTTGAGCAGAAACTCGTTGCTGTAGAGGTTTTCTATCTGCTCGTTGAGCTGCTTAGTGAGTGAGGCATGCCCTGACTTACGCACGTGGTAGATGAACTTCCGGTAAAGTTGGTCAACTTTGAACCAATGTGCTGCATATTGTTCAATGCCATCGCTCAAGCTATGCATTTCTAGCTTACTATCAGCGAGCAGTTGGCTGAATTGCCCAGCGTAGTCGATCGCCTCGTAGAGGTCTTGGTATTTTTTGAACCAATGGCTCTGCCTGCGTTGGCGTACCAAGAGGGTCACATCGCCACTACTCACCGTGGAGGATACGATGGACTTCACTAGGTCGGAGATGATTTTCTGCTCAACCACTTCAAAGTAATCGATTTCAATAAGCTCTCTGAAATCTTGATTATGGAGCTTGGATTCAATGTCCAGGACCTGTGCGGCCTCCTGTGATAGAGCTTCGAAGCTTACTTCGTGGCGGCGGCTATCTTTCCAGCGCTTGAGGAATGCCAGCGCCTCTTGGTTCATCATGGGATCTCCGTGAAGGGCAAGAGCGTAGCAGGACTTGAATAGCTCAATGGCAAAATCCGTGATGCCCGGTTCCTCTGAATGGTACCCATAGCTATGCTGCACTTGTGACCATAGGAATTCAGCTAGCTCAGATTTGAGAATGAGATTCCACTTGCTTTCGCTCTCAACCGAGAGCTCTTGGAGTAGTGATTCCAAGATGCTGTCGAGTCTGGCGTCAGCACCAGTAATCACCGCAAGCATCTTTTTGCGGACATCATTGTGGGTGTCTGTACCTTCTAGGAGGGCTTTCAGCTGCTCCCTGCGCTTGGCGGAGCCAAAGAAATGCAGATGCTGCTGCAGTAGATCGACAAACCCAAAGTCTAGGCCAAGCTCGTCTCTCCAGATCGCCACTTGGTCAGTGCTGAATTCCGAGTGCGCTAACTGCACATCCAGCAACCAATTCTTAGTATCAGCGGGGGCAGCTCCATCGTGGTAAACGAGAAATTTTTGCTTCGCTTGCTCACGGAGCATTTGATACTTCAGGCCGAAGGCATTGCGTTCGAGCACGACCTTCTCGACGCCATCGAGTGAGACCGCTTCGAAGTCGTTGCGGAGTTCGCGTTTCTCATCGTACCAGAAGACGATTCGGTGTTTCTCAAATTGCTTGCTGAGCGCTTGTTGGATGCGGGTGGACATGGATGATGAAGGGTGAAATGGTACTAGACTGAAAAATACTGAGCTTGGATGTCTGACGCTCGCTGACTGATGCACTCAGAGAGAGTTTGAATGATTGGGTGTGTCAGCCCTTGGGAATGAAGTAGTACAGCAGTGGCTGCTGCTGCGGGCTGAATTTCTGTGGTCATCGTCTTTAGTTTACCTAATAAATCGTCTGGGGTTAGTCGCAGCTGCTTTGCCAACAACAACCAGTGGCGGAGTTCTATTTTTTTGAAATGATACTCACTGCCAAGCTTCATCGCCAACTTCGCTTTATGCGGATTGTAGCGATCAGTAAAGGGCATGAGGCTAGCAATGTCGTAGATTGGAGTGAGAGCAATTTGGCCACTGCCCGCAAAGAGGAGCGAATAGTTTTTGGCGTGGGCATCGGTTCCAACAATCAAGTAGTTGAGTATGATAGCATCCGCGAAGGTGTTGATGTCTTCATAGGCGTCGCTACTGTACTCCCAGATGGTATTGGCAATATCTTCGACAGACGGCCCACCTTGGCTCTGGTATTTACGGTGTGGCATCACGCTGAGCGCTTGGCAAAAGTCCTCTTGATGGATGCGGTAGTATCGCCCCTCTAGAAAAAAACGATCGTAGCGTTTGAGAACAATTACTGGGGTGGGTCCGGCATGAATGACGCGGGAATCGGCTACGGAAATACCAAGCTTGGCCCCCAGTTGGAGACAGAAATGTTCATTCTCAGCTATTCCGTCTAGATCCTTGATCGCCGGTTTTAGAATGTGGGTTGTGGGGGTCAGCCCACTAGGGACACCCCATTCTCCAGTTGTGGGGGATTGATAAAGCGCTATCTTTGGCTGGGCGCCAGCTAGACTAAACTGTCCTTCGTCTGTGGCCACACGTTGAACTCCATTATTTTTAAGAACGGCCACGACTCTCTGTGCTAGCTCATGCTGATCGAGCCATTGTACTTGTTCTGCATAGCTGTTATCGAGCAATTCGTGCTCACGCGCTGCAGGGATAAACTGGATGGCTCCTGCGCAGTCCTGTCCCACATGCTCTAGTAGTCGAAATACGTTACGAGCTGAGACATGAAATTTCTTAGCCCACTCAGCGAGTACCGTTTCGTTGTCAGGTAGGAGGCCCCATAAGTAGGCTTCTACCGTTTTATGTGTGTGCGATGATTTCACCAAGGGCATCGAAACTGAGAGTGGGTATGCCTCTGGGTTTTCTAGCCATTCAGCAGTGTAGCTGAAACTCAACTCATTATCAGCATAGCTGACTGTCCCCATCTTTTGCTGGTTTACGATGATGCTTAAGACTTCCGCTTTATTCATGCTCTTGGGCTGGGGAGTGGGATCTTAGGCTCTGCAGGTAGCGGCTGGTTATGCTGGTCGAAGGGGCTGGTTCCGCAGCATCGAGTTGAAGCCCCAGTGCTTTGAGAGTGCGCAGTACAAGAGCCAGCTCAACACTTGGTTTCGCCTTCTCTAGTCCAATCAACCAGTCTCGGCTCACCCCAGCACGTTTAGCCAGTTCAGCCTGAGTCCAGCCCTTGCTGCGTCTTTGCTCTTTGATGAGACTGGCCACATCGTTGGCGCTGGTGATATGCATAAAATCCTTATAGCTGTGTCGGGGTACGTCGACAAGTTCTAAATAGTCGACGAACGCCTACTTTGGGCTAATTGTGGTCGTTCGTCGACACTGTGCGAAATATTCCCTGTCATTACTTCCCAGTCAGGCCGGTTACTTTTTTGAGGGCTAGGCCTTTATCGGTTTTGAATTTGTTGTAGTTGACTTTGACGCCGTCATCGAGGTCGAGGTCGATTTGTTGTTGGGCTAGGGGGAAGAGGACGTCGCGTTCCCAGTCTTTGAGCTCGGTGAGGGTGGCTTTGATCTTTTTGATCTCCTTGAGGGCGGCGGTTTTGTCCTTCTTGCTTGCGTCGGCGCTGGTTTCTAGGTGCTGCAGGTTGTCCATCTTGGCGCTGAGTTTTTCT
>NZ_JBDOPO010000012.1:0-3268 GCF_039830215.1 Rubritalea sp.
CACCGGCGAGAGTTAGAAAATACTTCCATGGATCCAGCATTAAATATGCTGCCTAAAACGTTGCCCCATTAATAAAGGAGGTATCGCCAGTGAAGCCCTCAAAGGTATTCGTGTTATAACTGACATCGCCCCGGAAAATGATTTAAGCACCGTCCCTTGCTAGTCATTGAAAAAAAGGAATTAGAGCCTCGTTTGATTGAACTTTTTTAGAGCTCTAACACCACCAAGAAATGCGTTGATAAAACTCGAAGTCAAAGAGGCTCAGATGGAGCGACAAGGGGGGCAATTCTTACTAGAGAAGGACTTGCTTCTAAAAAGGGCGAACAGCTGGGAATAGATCTGAGCGAAAAGCTATGATTGATCATTGAAGGATTTTAAGGTTAAAAATGGTAAGAAAGTGAGGCCACCAAAGCCAGCCTCAGGAGTTAAAAGCCTGGTCGAAGTTCGAGCGGAAAGCTGGACAACGAGTGTGCCAGGGTGGACCAAAGTTGATACAGTCGCGCATTGCGGAGGAGATATGAGTAGTAGCTTTATTTGGACACTCACTAGTGTTGATGTGGCCAGCGTGTGGACAGAGCTCCGAGCTATATGGAATAGGAGGCAGCACGCCTCTTTACAGGGTTTGGAGTCAATTTATAAGAGCCAATCATTGAAGTTATTAGGGGTAGATAGCGATAATGGAGGCGAGTTTTTGAATTACTTTGTCTACGATTGCTTAAAGAAAAAGGAGATTCATCAGACTAGATCGAGGCCCTATTTTAAAAACGGTCAGGCCTATGTAGAACAGAAAAACTACACACATGTTAGAGGCTTTCTTGGATATGATCGTCTTTACCCTCAAGAGCAACTAACTGAGCTCAACGAATTGCTTAAGCTTTGGAGTCTATGCAAGAAGCTTTATAGCGTCACAATGAAGCAAGAGAGCAGAATCCGCGAAGGGGTAAAACATGTTCGCTAACACGCAAAGACGAGCCACTCACTGCTCAGCGACTACTAATGAGCGGTAGACTCTCAGATGAACACTCGTCGTTGATCGAGTATCAGCTCTCGACAAATAATCCATTTAAGATGAGAGCCGAGATCCGAAAGAGAGAAGACGCCTTTTGGGCAAAACGAGAACAGCTAATCAAAGAGGAGCAACACGAATCGCTTGCCTCGGAACAAAAACCAAAGAAGCGTAGAGTGTCCTAATTATGAGGCAACACTGTGAAAAATCAAAAAGGTGATTGACTGATTCTTCGTTACAGGTAAAATTTCAAGGTCGCGACAATTATAGGCGGCCCGATTGTGTGTCTCACCTGGTTTTTGGGTTTTTCCAGACGGTGCGCAATCGGGTCGCTTTTTTTATTTACCCTTGTCTGGTTTGCCACAGAGGTTGCAAGTAAAAGCTTCTGGTGCGCACTTATATTTTTTGTTATTTGTTAGGTATTAGGGAATCTTCCCAGCAACAGTATTGAAATATGAATAAATATATAGCTGAGTCCTTTGGGACATTTTGGTTGGTCCTTGGAGGCTGTGGTAGTGCCATATTGGCAGCGGGTATTCCTGATGTGGGAATTGGTTATTTAGGGGTGGCGTTGGCCTTTGGGCTGACGGTGTTGACGATGGCGTTTGCGATTGGTCACATTTCCGGTTGCCACCTCAACCCTGCTGTATCCATTGGCCTTGCGTTGAGTGGCCGCTTCAATAAGCAGGATATGGTTCCTTATATATTGGCTCAATTGGTGGGTTCGATTGTTGCAGGAGGAGTTTTGTATTTGATCGCTTCAGGCAATGAAAGTTTCAGTCTGGCTGGAGGGTTCGCCTCGAACGGTTATGGTGAACACTCGCCAAATGGTTATAATATGACCGCGGCTTTGATTTGTGAAATTGTGATGACAATGATGTTTCTTATCATCATTCTTGGAGCAACTGACGAGCGAGCACCGGCGCGCTTAGCTCCGATTGCGATTGGTCTGGGTCTCACCTTGATCCATTTGATCAGCATTCCGGTGACAAACACTTCTGTGAATCCAGCGCGCAGTACTGGTGTTGCAATCTTTGTTGGTGGATGGGCTATCAAGCAACTTTGGTTATTCTGGGTAGCTCCAATTATTGGAGCGGTACTTGGAGCTTTGGTTTACCGTGCGATTGCTGGTCAGAAAAAGTAGGTCTAGCTTCAAAAAAATTGGAACGTGATTACTTCTTCATCTTCGCTAGTTCAGCGAAAATTTTTTCTTTGCCTTTGGTGACGACTTTTCCGTCTTTCTTGAAAAGGACGAAGGTTGGTATGCTGAGTATCTCTATACTTCCGAAATGTACTTTTGATTTGTCGTCACTCAAAACTGTCGGCCATGGGAACGATTCTTTGTTTGCCCAAGCCAAAGCTTCTTCAATAGATTGGTCGTAACTCATCATCACGAGTTCGACTTTTTTGAGTCGGGTGATTTTGTCGTTATAGTATTTCACTAACTGTGAAACAGATGCGCGGCAGGGAGGTCACCAGCTCGCCGTGTAATAGACTATGTAGTGCGTGATCTTTTGGTTAACTTTCGTGGGGGAGTATTTGTCACCGTCCAGAATCTGAAGTTTACCCTTGAGTGTGTCGGCCACATTGACTGTGGGTAGCCCAGCGGAGGCTTTCTTTTTCTCTTCTGCATGTGCGTAACTGCTAAAGGCAACAGTGGCAGCAAGAAGCCCAAGGAGTATAGGGGTTTTAATCGAAAATCTAGTATACATAGTAGGTTGATCTATCCCCAAAACTTAACTCAGGGGGTGAATGGTCTTAGTGATTAGCTATGTGTGATCCATTGAGAATGTCCGTGACTACTTTGGCGGGCTCTACCCCTGTGAGTTTTTGTTCGAGGCCTTGGTAGAGGTAGGAAAATTTATGGAAGTCTAGGCCGCAGCGTTCGAGTATGGTGGCGTGCAGATCGCGTACGTGTACTTTTTGGTCGGGGGTGCTGATGTTGAAGGAGTATTCGTCTGTGTCACCGTAGACCATGCCGCCTTTGACTCCGGCCCCAGCCAACCAGAGTGAGAATGCGCGCGGATGGTGGTCTCGGCCGTAATTTGTCTCTGTGAGTTGGCCTTGTGAGTAGACGGTTCTGCCAAATTCACCACCACAGATAACGAGTGTGTCCTCCAGTAAACCTCGTTGTTTGAGGTCTTGGATGAGGCCGTAACATCCTTGATCGATGTCTCCACACTGTGATTTCATATCACGTGGTAGATTGCCGTGGGCGTCCCAGCCTCGGTGGAAAATTTGGGTGAAACGGACTCCTCGCTC
>NZ_JBDOPO010000179.1:0-3263 GCF_039830215.1 Rubritalea sp.
TCAGCCATCGACGAAGCTCATTGATTCCAATGACCACTCCGTCTGAAAAAGATGGAATCCTACAATGTAGCATATACTAGCGACTTAGCTTGCCGCCATGAGCGATCACCCGATTTACCTGTTTCTCAGTCATACCCTGACGGGAGCGATTCAATTCACTCTCTGTCACCTTGGTTATTTGAGCCTCTAGCTGAATAACTTCACCATCCTCGAAGAACACCACATGGTATTGCTCGATTCTTTCCAGCTGGTTTTGGTGCTTTAAATTCAGCCCCATAACGCCTTCATTGCTCTCTAATACTGCTGCTATAACCTTTTCTTGTAGTTCGATCACTGGCAACGGCCTCACCTCAACCACACCAGCAATGACTCTTTGGATCATCCACCATTCCTGCCTGTACAGGATGAAGATCCATGTAGGCTGAAATCACTCTTTCAACATAGCAATCCTGCACTAACACATTCTTACATCTACTTTCATAAGCTCGTAAAGATACCCCCACCTGCAGAGAAATTCATTCCTTATCCACTCACACACCTTAGAATATCCAGCCACTAGAGCTGTGTAATATGAGTCATATACAAAAAGGCTTCTAGATAAGGCCAAACCTTACACCTGCAGGCGTTTCAAACCAACCTAATACTGGAATGGTTTCTGTATTACTAGAGGCATGACGAAGGCGTGATGTGAGCACTATGAATGAAGCAAAAAGTATATTCACCCAAAAAGCGCGCAGTACTCAATTTCAGATCTCCAACCATATCTACAAAATCCTAACAGCCTCATTAAGCTCTTTGGGAACTCCAATTGGTCATTCGCATCACATGAGCGTCTTTCACACAGCCACCGAAGGCGTGCGAAGATTAAAGCCTTCAGCCGTTGTGTTAGCACGCCTACAGGTCGTCTTTGAGAGAATCAAACGCCTCCGAAGGACCTGCACTTTCCAGAATAGCCGATCACTCAATGTCCCTGCGATGAGCAACCGCTTGCCGTAAGCTCGGTTTAGTCGACCTCTTCGGAGGCTGAGGCCTTACTTCTTAGGATTTGGCAGGCTCGGTTGCCGATTACTAGCTTTGGTAAGCTATGGGTATGTGGTGGCCACTCCCCACATCAAACTTTCCATAGCTATTTTGACGCGAGTGACCAATTGCTATTAACCTAAGCCTAATAAATCACTTGGCCGAGCGACCCGGTACACAGCAAGGAATTCTTCAGCGAGTTCAGGGTCATTCAACACATAAACACCAACTGTGAGACCTGATTTTTCTTTCAGGTCCTCATCTGGGCCAAAAGCTATCGAGTCGACCATCTGAGACTTCCGTACAATTTCATAATGTCCGCCCAATCCCGGTGCGGTTTTCTTCAACAACTCTAAAGCCACTCGGCCCATCGTGTACCGCAGATTGACTTCAACCACTGGCCTGAAGACTAATTTTCCATTGGCATCACGGAAGACCATCGAATCCACACCTATTGCTCCCACGTAGCCGCTATCGGCCAGTAGTTCTCCTAAAGCATCGATCAAAGTATGCCGGTAAAAATGATGCACCTGACAATCTCTAAACAAAAATCCACACAAATCCTCATCCAATCCCTGGGACCACTTTGGCAAAACTAACGAGCCACGAAACCTCCCTAGTTCATCATTGATGACTCTAGTCATTCCGCGCTGTTTGATCTCACCATTGGATCCAATTTCATACTGCGATGAGAAATCGAGAACGCGCTCCAACCATGGTTCTACCAGCACGCCCTGCTGTTCTTTCAGTACTTTCTTGAGCCACCCGCGCGCACTATTAGTCCACTTACCCTCCAATAACCTACAGTGCCCACGACCAGCATTCGAGTAGGCAGCTTTGATCAGCACATCTCCAACTGCAGCGGCCACATAATTCTCCACTTCATCGATACTGCTGCACCACTGCCCTAATGGCTCGCCTAACATCGACTCCAGCTTGAACCCAAATTCTTTGGACATCCAAATGGAGGGTGAGTTTCCCCGCCATTGGGCATCAACATTTTCGCTCATATTGTGGGAAAATGGCTCCAAGACATCGGACGCCTTTTGCTGCCATGCCCAAGGACGAACTCCACCAACACGGCGTTCTTCCAGTTCTTTAGAATCTCCCAGAACTACGCATTGCGGCATAGGGAATCCCCAATCCCGGATATTTTTTAGATGCTGCCTGCTAGGCTCTTTATGAAGTAACACCACATCATCACGTCTAGCCAGAGCCAGTGATACCATGCCCAAATCCTCCTCTAGCAGTCGTACATTTTTCTTCGCGGTAAGCGCCTGGTTATTCATCCGCGCCACTTCCTCACTCTCGGCATTCGGGTTAAACAAATGCACCACAGGCGTACGCCCGCGTGATTGCTCGGCCACTTCTAAAAGATCGATCCAGTCCTCATCAATCCCCGCGAGCCGTCTCCCCTCCGCATTGTACGGAGCCACACCTTTGGCTCGAACTGGAGCTAACGGAAAGTGTAGTTGTGTTTGAAATGCTTCCCAATCTGATTTCGATTGATCCTTCCACTTTCTAAACCACTGCAGACCATGCCCGACATGCTGGATTTCATCCTCATAGATTTTTTCTAACACCGCAGCAGTCCCCCCATCACCCACCTGCCTAAATAACTTCGCGTAATACACGGAGTAATCAAGATTTGCCTGTTCAAAGACCAGGCTTAGTCGGCTCACAAAATCCATTGGCTGCTCCATCGGCGCCACCGCTCTCCAAAAATAGTCATTCACAGGCAATTCACCAAACTCGACACCACACTCACGCATCCTTCGCATGTACATCAATGTGTGTGCCTGTTCCTCCTTCAATGTTTCGTAGACCCCCATACGAAAATCTTTTGGAGCATTAGGGAACTTTAGTAAGACAAGCGCCATCAACTCTGTCGCTAGTAGTTCGTGGTTCGCAAGGAAATGCAGCATCTTCCCGCGTTCGAAGTCGTCATCAAGACGGTTCGTTCCAGGAAAATCAGCCTTTACACCACGCTCGGAAATACGCAACTCGCTCGGACGTCCAGGTCCATCTGGCATTATAAATGCCTGATCCGGTTCATCATCGGTCACAAACTTGGGCTTGAGCAAGAGCTTTTCATCCAAGGAATGCCCATAGAGTACCTGCTCAGCGAAATCACGTAGTTCCATTCACTGCCTTATCCACACTTAGAGGAAAATTCAAATCCCTCTTTTCAAAATCAATTTCCTATTTAGTTTATTTTACAAATGAAACTCTTATTCACCTGC
>NZ_JBDOPO010000270.1:0-14646 GCF_039830215.1 Rubritalea sp.
ACTGCATCAAAATAGTTTAGGTGTGCCCTTCAATCGCAACACGCAGGGTTCGTTAGCTATCTAGGCTGCTTAAATGTGGCTGCTCATCAGCCTCAGCCAAAAGCCTGAATTCATAATTTGCTCACTATATATATAGAGAGAGAGTGAGAGAGAGAATGTGTGTGTGTGAAGCCCGCTGGTTATTTTTTCAAAGTGGACTAAAATAGGCCGTAATTTAGGCATGAAGCACAACATGCACCAACAACTCCAGGATACAAGAAAGCCCTTATCCAAATGTGGATAAGGGCTTTTAAATTGGTAGGGGTGGAGAGAATCGAACTCTCGGCCAAGGGATTATGAGTCCCCTGCTCTAACCGCTGAGCTACACCCCCCTTGAAGTGGTCGCCACTATAGTGCTCGACTCTCTCTTGGCAACACCACATTTGAGATTTTTTTTACCACAGCCGCTGCACGGTAAACAACCAAACCTTTAATAACCCTACACATACAATACGACAAACTTACACAAAAAACACCGATTTATAAATCAACAATCACACACATGTGTGACATATCACCATTTTTAGATCATTATGAGATTTACTATTCATAGAAAAGTGCCACATTCAACCCAACAACCCAATTTTCACTATGGCTAAGCAAAATTTAGACGGAGCACAGGCTCTGATCAAGACTCTCGATGACCTTGGAGTTGAATATATCTTCGGTTACTCAGGCGGTGCGGCAATCCCTATCTTTGACGCGCTGGAGACAGTCAAGTCGAACATCAAATTCGTCCTAGCTCGTCACGAGCAAGGCGCCTGCCACATGGCTGATGGCTATGCTCGCGCAACGGGTAAGCCAGCAGTAGTTCTAGTGACTTCAGGGCCTGGCGCTGGCAATACCATCACCGGTCTAATGACTGCTCAAATGGACTCGGTTCCTATGATCGTTATCTGTGGACAGCAAGTTACTTGGATGCTTGGTAAAGACGCATTCCAAGAAGCAGACATTTTCGGTATCACAATTCCTGTGGTTAAGCACAATTACCTAGTGAAGAAAACCAATGACCTACCTAGAATTGCTCGTGAAGCCTTCCATATCGCGACCACTGGTCGCCCTGGTCCGGTTCTCATCGATATCCCGAAAGACATCAGCTCAGCTCCCTTTACCGGCAAGCTGAAGAAGAACGAGGAATTCGACCTCCCTGGGTACAATCCTGAGACAGCTTCGAGCATTGATTCTACTTCTGTTCGTGAAGCTGTAAAGCTCATCAAAAAGGCGCAGCGACCATTGATTCTAGCTGGCCAAGGCTGTATGATCGCTCGAGCTCAAGACGAACTCCTCCAGCTCGTCGGCAAAATCGATTGCCCGGTAACTAACACTCTTTTAGGTAAGGGCGTTATCTCTGAGTCCCATCCTCGCTCTCTAGGAATGCTAGGAATGCACGGCACAGCTTACGCTAACAAGGCAGTCTGCGAGTGCGACCTACTCATCAACATTGGCTCACGATTCGATGACAGAATCATTGGACAGCCAGACAAGTTTTGCGCGGACGCCAAGATCATTCATATTGATATAGATCCTTCAGAAATGAAGAAAATGATCGTTCCTGATGCAGAAATCATCGGCGATGCTAAAGCCGCTCTCACTGAGCTTTTAAAAGAAGTCGAACCTGCTCAACACAAAGACTGGAACACCCACCTAGACAGCTATAAAAAGAAATACCCTCTCAGCTTTCGCAAACAAGGAGGCCTCCGCATGCAGCAGGTTATCGAAGAATTTTGGAAGCAAACAAAAGGTGAAGCAATTGTCACGACTGACGTAGGCCAACACCAAATGTGGGCAGCTCAGTTCTACCGTAATGCTAAAACGCATTCATGGCTCAGTTCTGGTGGAGCAGGAACGATGGGCTTTGGCTTTCCGGCTGCCATCGGGGCGGCATTTGCTTGTCCTCAGCGCCAAGTAATCACGTTCTGTGGCGACGGTGGATTCCAGATGACTTTGTTTGAACTCGCAACTGCTGCAATCCACAAACTCCCAATCAAAATCGTGGTCCTCAACAACCACTACTTGGGAATGGTTCGCCAGTGGCAAGAACTCTTCTTTGATGGACGTCTCTCCGGTGTTGATCTCGAAGGAAACCCCGACTTTGTCAAACTAGCCAACGCCTACGGCATCAAGGCCCTCAACATCAAACGACCAGCCGATGTCGAACGTATTGTACAACAATCCCTTGAATACAACGACGGCCCAATCCTCATCAATGCGGAGTGTATCAAGAGTGATAATGTTTTCCCAATGATCCCAGCTGGAGCAGCTCTTGAGGAGATGCTCATTGAGCCACCTAAACACAAGATGTCTAAGCCTACAGGCTCTACATAGTTCTTACTTCACCACCCAACATTCATTTCAACATGTCCCAAAAAATCATCACTTCAGACACACCTTCTGACGACTTACCAGACTTGAGTAGCCACACTCTCTCGGTGTTTGTTAACAATACTCCAGGTGTGCTTATGCGCATCACTCAGGTGTTTGCTCGTCGAGGGTTTAACATCGACTCTCTTGTCGTCTCAGAAGGACGTGACGACCGATTTTCTCGGATGACTATCGGCATCACCGGCTCATCTAACGGTCTTGAGCAAATTATCAAACAGGTATCAAAACTAATCGATGTCATTCACTGTGTGCAACACTATGCTGATGACTCAATTGTCAAAGAACTCTTACTCGTTAAAATGGTAGTGGCTGACACCGAATCACGCACTGCAGCACTACAAGTCATCGATCACTTCAGTGGTAAAACTGTCGATCTAACTCCTACTTCTATGATTGCTATGCTCTCTGGAGAAACTGCGAAGCTCGATGCCGCAACTAGGATGTTCTCTGACTTTGAAATTATCGAGACAGTACGCACAGGGAAAGTGGTTATGGCGCGTGGTGATTCCTCAACTTAGAGACACACCCCAGCCGAGATTTTCACCAGTCGTACACCATTCACAGTGTACGACTTTTTCTTATACCCCATCTACCTGTTGCCTCATAAATGGCACACACCGAAGCCCTTAGTCACTTCTGATAGCTTTGCCTCATAATTAGGACACTCTTAGCTTCTTTGGTTTTTGTTCGAGGCGAGCGACTCTAGCATATCCTCTTTGGTTAGCTGTTCTTGCTTCGCCCAAAAGGCGTCTGCCACCTTTCGAGCCTAGGCTCTCATCTTAAATGGATTATTTGTCGAGCGCTGATGCTTGATCAACGACGAGTATTCATTTGACAGCTTACCGCTCACTTGTAATCGCTGAGATGGTGAGTGGCTAATCTTTGATTGACGGCTAATATGTTTAGCCCTTCTCGTATTCTGCTATCCTGCTTCACTGTAGCTCTATGGGGGTTCTTCCACAGCATCTACAGCTTCAGAAAATCGTTAATATCTGCTAGTTAATCTTGATAGGAAGGACGATCAAATCGAAGAACTCCTCTAACATGTGTATGTCGTTCTTCTGTTCAACATAGGCCCGATCGCTTTTACAATACGGGCCCCGTTTTTCTTTAATCAATGGTAGACAAGGCTATTTATAAATTCGCCTCCATTATCGCTATCTAACGCTAATGACTTAAATGATTAGCTCTTATAAATTAACTCCAAAGCCTGTAAAAAGGCTTGCCGCCCTATACCATATAACTCGGAGCAGTGTCCACCTGCTGGTTACATCAACACTAGTGACAATCCACATAAAGCTAAGACTCATATTGCCTCCTCAATCTACGAAGGTATCAACTCTGGTTCACCTTGGCTCACTCGTTGCCCAGCTTTCAGCGCGAGATTCGACCAGCATTTTAACACCTTAGGCGGGCTATGGTGGCCTGATTATATTGAGCTCGGGCACCTCGCTAACCTTTTATTCCGAATATTCGATTTTGCCCGAGGGTCAACTTGGTGGCATAATTTCGCTCCAAGCCGTTAACCTCAAGGAACTCATCTAGCCATCTTATTCTAGATATTCGGCCAGTCATGCGAGCATATCTCTCCCGCATTTGTAGCGTGTATTCTTCAGTATTTTATTCACACATAGTCATGAATAGCTAGACTGTCCTTATGTATGAGGCAACTCGCCTAACACGCTAGACTAACGAAAATGCTTGATGATGAATCAACAACAGATTACATTATATTTTAGTTCTTTTTATTTATCGAGTTCTCATGCCTCAACCTTCTACAGAATCAGCGAGCACTAAACAGCAAATTCTTTCCTTTCTAAAGCGCATCAACCCGTGGCTCGCCGATGAGAGAAATGACCCCACCACAAACAATACTCGACCTCCTAAAATAGGCCTAGCACTATCTTCAGGTGGGGCAAAATCGCTCGCTCATCTAGGGGTCATGCAGGTACTAGAGGAAAACAACATCCCCATTCATGCTGTCTCGGGTTCCAGTATGGGTGCGTACGTAGGATCACTCTGGGCGACCAAGCACACCGCAGAACAAATGCTCAAGCTCGCAGCGGAAATGCAGGATCCCGCGACCATGCGAAAACTAGCCGATCCAGTGATTCCTCCAATTCGAGGAGTTTTTTACGGTAACAAAGTGAAAGCCCAATTGGCCCGCTCGATCGGGCCCGCTACTTTCGAAGAATCCGAGCGACAGTTGCTAGTGATCGCTGCAAACCTCGACACCTATGAGCGCATCGTCTTCCGCAAGGGGAGTATTCTAGATGCTGTTCACGCCTCATGCGCAATGCCTGGCATCATCGTGCCCGTCGAAATTGGCGGAATGCGTTGTACAGATGGTGGAGTAGTTGACCCAGTCCCAGTTGGTGCGTTGAAGAAATTTACTGATGTCGATTACGTGATAGCCGTAAGCACGGTACCCACCTTGGAAGATATTGACATCCACAGCGCTGCAGAGGCAACAGTGACAGAAGAAGTTGAAGTCGAGCTAGAGTCGTGGTGGCAACGCGCACTCGGTATATTAGGAAGCAAAATCAACCCTGGCGCTAAAGGGAACATAATCGACAACCTCAGACGTTCACTCCGAGCCTCTCAAATCCGCATGGCTCATGATTCGTGCCTACGAGCTGATGTTGCAATCCATCCAGTTTCTCTCGGTAGCCAGTGGCACGAATACCACGAATTTGAAAATTTTATTGATTTAGGGAGAAAAGAGACGCTCAAGGCGCTGCCTGAAATCAAAAAGCTTCTAGCCCCCATACCAATCAACGACGATGAAATCACCGAGAAATCCTTGGTGGGAAAGCGCGTCGCCTGACGAAATAAAAAAACGCCAGTCCGTACTTCTCCACAAACTCCTCAAAGACCGAGTCATTCCATTCTCGGCCCACTACAGTAGAATCTTCCAACAGCAAGAACTCACTGCAGAGGACATTCTTAGCACGGATGACCTAGTGAAGCTCCCCTTCACGTCCAAACGCGACCTTGGAGAGGCCCGAGATTTCGTCCTCATTCCTGATGAAGCTATTCTCAAAAAACAAGTCGGCACATTTTTAAAAATCTTACGCCACGGACCGCGTGGATTAAAACAAGCCTTAGCGGATGAGCTCAGACCCATCCACATGACCTCAACCACTGGTCGCTCAGCCGACCCAATTCCCTTTTTTTACACTAAACAAGATTTAGCCAACTTAGAAGCAAGCGGTTTACGCCTAATGCAACTCAGCAATACCCCCTCAGATTATAGAGTCATCAACGCCTTCCCCTTTGCCCCCCACCTAGCCTTCTGGCAAGCATGGTACGCTGCTCTAGGAAACACATGCTTTGTCCTTAGCACCGGTGGCGGAAAAGTCATGGGGACTTCTGGCAATGCCAAGGCCATCAATAAGATCCAACCTGAAGGTATCATCGCTATGCCTACCTTTCTCTATCACTTGCTGCAATACGCCTCAGAACATGAAATGCGCTGGACCAAACTCAAACGTTTGGTCCTTGGAGGTGAAAAAGTCCCTATAGGTATGCGGAAAAAACTTAAGCAACTATGCGCCTCAATGGGCTCTGAAGAGGTGGAAGTAATCTCCACCTATGGATTTACCGAGGCCAAGCTAGCCTTCAGCGAATGTTGTCCACCCAAAGGCGAAGCTCCAAGTGGCTTCCACCTCTACCCAGATCTGGCCTTTGTTGAAATCATCGACCCCACGACTGGTGAGCGCGTCCCAGACGAAACTCCAGGAGAAATTGTATTCACCCCACTCAACGCACGCGGGTCCGTCGTTCTACGATACCGGACTGGAGACATCTCAGAGGGCGGAATAACCTACAAGCCCTGCCCTCACTGCGGTCGCACATGCCCAAGGCTATTGGGTAAAATATCCCGAGTCTCGGACATCAAGCGACTTCAGCTAGGTAAACTTAAAGGCACACTCGTCGACTTTAACTCCCTCGAGCACGCGCTTGACGACACAGAGGGCGTCGGTGCTTGGCAAGTTGAACTAAGAAAAGAAAACGATGATCCGCTGGGGATCGATGAAATCCATATTCACGTCGTCTCAATGGCCGTCACCGAGGAAGAGCTCAGAGTCAGCATCACCCAGCAACTGAAAGACACGACCGAACTCAGCCCCAACTCGATTCAATTCCACAGCTGGGAGGACATGCGCGAGCTACAAGCAGTGGGTAAAGAACTCAAAGAAGTCAAAGTCATAGACAATCGTCCGACCTAACCACTATAAAACCATGCTCTATATCTACAAATACACCCGAACTGCTTTCACTAAAATGGGAGGAGCCATGGACCACCTCGACGCGGCTGACATTGGTAAAAGTGCCGTCAGCTCACTCCTCGCAAATACTGGCGTTGATCCTGCCTTGATTGACGAGGTCATTATGGGCTGTGTCAGCCAACCAGCAGATTCGGCAAACATAGCACGCGTGATAGCACTGCGCTCAGGTATTCCAGACTCAGTGATCGCCGCCACTGTCCACCGCAACTGCGCCAGTGGCATGGAAAGCATCACTTCAGCCTACGAGAGAATGCACTCTGGACGAGGACAACTCTTCGTCGTTGGCGGATGCGAGAGCATGAGTAACGCCCATGTTTTGTTCCGAAAATCAGCAGTTCAGAAATTTTCCAGGTTAGCGAGAGCACGTGGTCCCCTCGCCAAACTAAACGCTGCATTTCAGTTTAGACCTAAAGACTTCAGCCCACTCATCGGTCTTCGACTAGGACTCACCGACCCAGTCACCGGAATAAACATGGGTCAAACTGCTGAAATTCTTGCGCGGGAGTACGACATCAGCAGGGATGCCCAAGACGCCTTCGCCGTCAATTCCCACACGTTAGCCCTAGAGAATCAAAAGCAGCTCAACCAAGAAATTTCCCCAGTCTACACGCGCGGTAAATCAATTGAATCAGATGATGGAATCCGTGCCGATTCCTCTCTAGAAAAGCTAGCCAAACTCAGACCTGTTTTTGAAAAAAACACGGGATCTGTGACCGCTGGGAACAGCTCACAAATCACTGATGGCGCAGCCGTCCTCCTTGTCGGATCGATCAAGATAAAAGAAGAATTAGGCATAGAACCTATCGGTCGACTTCGGGGGTATGCATACGCTGGCTGTGACCCGTCACGCATGGGCTTAGGTCCACTTTTCGCCATGCAGAAGCTCTTTAAGGACTCAAACTTACGGCTCGATCAAGCTGACATCATTGAAATAAATGAAGCCTTCGCAGCCCAAACCCTCACCTGTATCAAAGTGAGTGACTCTGAAGTGCTCGCTAAGAAAGCGGGGCTCGATTCGAAACTTGGTGAAATTCCTCTCGATAAACTTAACCGACGAGGAGGCGCCATCGCCTTAGGTCACCCAGTGGGTGCCACCGGAGCACGGCTCGTTCTCTCAGTCCTAGACCAACTCCGAGAGAAACAGCAACAACACGCTCTCACCACCCTCTGCATTGGCGGAGGCCAAGGCGCAGCTCTCTGGATAGAAAGGATAACCTAACATGCATCTTAAATTAGAAACACACGGCACCATTGCTCACCTCATCTTTGATCGCAAAGATTCTTCAGCTAACATATTTGACCGTGATGTGTTGGCTGAGCTCAACCAACAACTTGATGGAATCTCAAAATGTTCAAAACTAACAGCTCTTATAATACGCTCTAATAAACCAAATATATTCATCGCAGGAGCCGACCTAAAAACACTTTCAACAGCAAGTGAAGACGAACTTGAAAGCCTAATCAAACTAGGTCAGTCAGTTTTCTGCAAATTAGAAGATCTTCATATCACCACCATTGCTGCAATTCATGGGGCCTGCGTTGGTGGTGGGCTTGAACTCGCACTTGCATGTGATTACCGAATTGCGTCCGATGCTTCTTGTTCACGCATTGGCTTACCTGAGACACAGCTCGGCATCCTACCAGCTTGGGGCGGATCAACCAGGCTCCCTGCATTGTTGGGTTTGAGTAAAGCTTTGCCTTTGGTTCTTTCTGGAAAAATCATGAAAGTAAAAGTAGCCCTCAGAAAAGGCATTATCGACGGTATCTGCCCACAGCAACACCTTATTCACTATGCCTCAAGTTTTAGTAGCAAGCCAAAACGCCAGCTCCCAGCTCACCTGTTAGAACACAATCCATTGACGGTTGCTCTGATCCGAAAACAAGCTCATGACAGCCTCTACAAAAAAACTCGACACCTTTACCCCGCACTCAACCGGTCCGTTGACGTTATTTGCGCTGGAGTACGTGTCAGTAAGCACGAAAGTTTCGACAACGAACGTGAAGCAATCAAAGAGCTAAGCAAGAGCCCTGAAGCCAGCCATCTAATCAACCTCTTCTTTTCTTCAGAAAGAGCCAAGAAACTAAAAATAGGAGAACAAATGCCGTGTATCATCAACCACACGGCAGTCATTGGCTCAGGGGTCATGGGCTCGGGCATTGCCTATTGGCTCTCTACTCGAAAATGCCAAGTTCTCCTCAAAGACATCAACTCAGATGCCCTCGCTCATGGAATGGGAACGATAGAGTCGCTCTATCACGCATCAGTAAAACGCCACGTCCTCAGCCAAACTGCAGCAAAATCTGGATTCGATCGAATCACAGCGAGCACTGCCGATCTGCCACTCAACGACCGAGAAATTGTCATCGAAGCTGCCACCGAGGATCTGGAACTAAAAAAGAAAATTTTCGCCCATCTCACTGAGCAAGTATCCCCTAACACCATCTTAGCTACCAACACCTCAGCACTCCCCATCCATGAGCTAGCAGAACATATCACACACCCCGAGCGCCTCGTAGGCATGCACTTTTTTAATCCAGTACCACGAATGAAATTGGTAGAAGTCGTCAGAGCTCCACAAACCTCGGATTCAACTCTAGCTGCTGCCGTTAGATTCATACAATCTATAGGGAAACTGCCTGTCGTCGTAAATGACTCACCAGGATTTTTAGTCAATCGCATCCTCCTGCCTTATCTCGTCAGAGCAGGACAACTGTTCAGCGAAGGGCACGCCCCTGAAACGATAGACAACTGCATGGTAGACTTCGGCATGCCAATGGGCCCGCTGAGATTACTCGATGAAGTAGGTCTGGATGTCTCGCTCCATGTTGCAAAAACACTTTCTGCTGCCTTCCCCGATAGAATGGAGATTCCAAGCATCTTGACGGACCTCGTTACGAAAGGGCTATTAGGAAAAAAATCCAACGAAGGGTTTTATCTCTACGAAAAAGGAAAAACCAAACCCAACCCGACTATCCAACCTGGAGCTTCACCGCAATCATCTGCCCTGAAAATTCGAGATGAACTAGCTTATTTACTAAGCGAAGAGGCCTCTCGTTGCCTAGATGAAGGTTTGGCCGATTCGGCTGCTGATATCGATTTCGCCATGGTCATGGGCACCGGCTACGCTCCCTTCCGTGGTGGTCCACTGCGCCACGCCCACGACACCAACCTCCTTAATAGAACCTTTTACTAGCTCTCTAACTCAACAAAAAAATGCCAAATAAATCCATAATCGACACCTCAACCATGAGCGCCGGCCAACGGGCCGCCTTAGAGATGGCTGAAGACTCACGCGACACACGAGAAATTAGAGGCTTTGCTGGATCACTCTTCATGGGTTTTCCAAAGCTCTCAAGGTTGTCACCATTCCCAGAACAGGCCACCGAGGACAAGTTGGCTGGTGACCAATTTACTGCAAAGCTTGATACTTTTCTCAAAGAGCACACAGACCCAGACCAAATCGACCTTGACGGAGAAATTCCAGACAGTGTGTTTAAGGGTCTCGCTGAGTTAGGGGCATTTGGCATCAAGATACCAAAAAAGTACGGAGGACTAGGGCTTTCCCAGACAAATTATTCACGTGCGGCTATGGTACTAGGCGCGCATTGCGGCAACCTAACAGCTCTCCTTTCAGCCCACCAATCAATAGGCGTGCCTCAGCCCCTGATCGTATTTGGCTCTGATGTGCAAAAAGAAAAATATCTACCTTTATTTGCAAGCGGAAACGTCTCAGCTTTCGCCCTCACCGAACAAGACGTTGGCTCTGACCCAGCAAAAATGCAAACAACTGCTATCCTCGATCCCAGTGGTGACCACTGGATTCTAAATGGTGAAAAACTCTGGTGCACGAATGGCCTAAAAGCATCCCATTTGGTTGTCATGGCCAAAACCCCTACTCCAGAGAAACCCTATGCATCTACGGCATTTATCGTCGACGTCACGAATCCCGGAGTCGAGGTAATCACTCGCTGTCGCTTCATGGGGCTCAAAGCTCTGTACAATGGTGTGATCCGCTTCACCGATGTTAAAATACCAAAAGACGACATCGTTTTAGCCGAAGGAAAAGGACTCAAAGTAGCCCTCACCACACTCAACACTGGGAGGCTCACACTCCCAGCGGCATGCGCCGGTGCCCTTCAGCGCTGTCTTGAAATTTCTCTAACTTGGGCTAGCCGCCGTGAACAATGGGGGGCTGCTATTGGCAAACATGCCGCCATTGCCGCAAAGATTGCAGACCTCAGTGCTGACCAATTCACCACAGAATCTATGGTTCTTTATGTTTCAGCTTTAGTTGATCGCGACAAAAAGTCCGACATCAGAATCGAAGCCGCCATGGCAAAACTCTGGGGCACCGAAGCAGCATGGCACGGGGTTGACCAAACCATGCAAATCAAAGGTGGTCGAGGTTATGAAACTGCTAGCTCTCTTAAAAACCGTGGCGAAGTTGCCGACCCAATCGAACGCATGATGCGTGACTGCCGAATCAATACAATTTTCGAAGGTTCCTCTGAGATCATGAAACTCTTCATCGCGCGCGAAGCGCTAGACCCACACCTTCGTCAAGGTGCCGCAGCTATAGACACGCGCAGTCCAATGAGCCAGCGCATCCCTGCAGCAATCAAAGCTGGTCTGCACTACGCTGTCTGGTACCCACTGCGCTGGATGCCCCTCTGCCTTGAAGTCCCAGTAGGCACCCATCCTCGCCTGAAGCGTCACTACAAACACATCGAAAAATATTCTAGGAAACTCTCCAGAGCTCTCTTCCACGCTATGATCCTCAACGGGCCAAAGCTAGAAAAACGCCAACTTTTACTTAGCTGCTATGTAGACATCGCCACCGAACTCTTTGCTATGAGCTGCGCAGTTTCTCGCACCGACAGCCTACTGCAAAAAGACCCAAAGCACGCGCTTACCACTATTCACTACGTATGCTCTCGTGGAGTTGAACGCATCAAACAACTCTTCCACCAATCCAAAGATTCGAAATCCGAGCGACGAGGCTACACGCTCGCTCAAGAGCTGATAGAAGGTCACTGCACTACTTTCTCCGCCACACGCTAATCTTGGAAACTCCGAGCTGGAATTTCCTGGCATGCTCCCTAATAAGGAAAGGTTCGTCAGTCTCCTGCTTCAGAATGAAATGCTCGCCCATGATTGCCTGTAACCATTCCCAGCTATCACCTTCCGGCCAATGTTCTTTCGGTGTGTATTGCTCTAACCATGTGAACGGAGTAGCTAAAACGACTTCCCCAGCAGTCTTAACTAGCTGTGGCAACCTATCAAGAAACAGCATTGGATCTGGCAATCGGCACAACAAATTCGAAGCATGCACTCTATCAAACCCTTTAAAGCCAGATGGCAAATTTAGCGCATCCCCCTGAGCAAAACTTACTTTTTCCGATGCTACTCCCTCCGGGATATGGGCAATGGCATCAACTGACCTGTCTGCTTCTTCTTTAATTTCATAAGCAACCTGCCCCCGATCTTTCATTTGATTGGCCGCATCGATGAAACTCTGAGAAAAATCTACCCCAATCACTTTATCCGATGTTTTACTCAGCAAAAAACTAGAGCGCCCCACTGCACAACCAAGGTCGAGACTTAAGTTGACTCTTTTTTGGGTGAAAAACTCGACGGTTCTACTCACGAAATCGAGATCACCAATCCCCCCTAGAGTCCAAGGCATTCTTTCCTCACTTGTCCCATAATGCATGAGCAAGTATTCATTAAGCAACTGCTGCGATTCGTAATCTTGCATAACAAAAGCTATTTTAGCCACGGAGAGCTTTCATGATGAATGGGCTAGGACGGAAGTTTTCAATAATCACTTCTTCTTCCCCGTCACGCTGCATGCGGACTTCGCTCAGATTAAAATTTGGAGTCTTGTGTGGTGCAAAGAGAATATCATCGTGGGTGCTATTTTCATGCTTTTTAAACATATCAGGTACGATATCACCACCGAGATGGTCATCACGTCCGGTCGCTAAGTGGCAAGTTCCCAAAACCTTCTCATCCTGAATATCCTGGTAAGAGACTGGCAAAACCTGAGTACCAAATCCCAACTCACCAAGAGTGCCAGTCATGGGATCATCAGCTAAGCGGGCATTGTGCTCATCGATTGTTGACTGCTGACCCTCGATCAAAGTCGATTTGACTATATTTCGATCGACCACTGTGAGCACTCCGAGAGTTCCGTCCTCGTACTTCATCGGAAACTCCCCTCGCGCATCACTAGGCACAAAGTACACTTCGCCAGCTGGCAAATTTGCAACATCGGGAGTCCGCCCCTTGCACAGTCCATGAGATTTTTGCGCCTCTTGTTTATTTAAGCCCAACCAGGCAGTGAGGACTCGACCATCTTCTAGTGCGAAATCAATTTCTATAGAGTCAGCATTATTCATGACATTCCGTACCTTTTCCGCATCAGCCGACACCTCATTGTAATCCACCGCTAAACCTGAGTTTAGAATGACGTCATTCATCCCATGCATAGTCGCTCCGCGAAATCCGTATTCTTTACACTTAGCTGTTAGCGGAGCGGTTGCACTCCATGTCGAGATACACAGAACTATGTCGTAATTAGCATAAACATCCTTATCCAAGGAAAGCTGGTTGCCGTCGGTATCGAAACACTCATCGCGCAGGTCAAGGTTTGATCCGTGTGTGCAATAATAGGCGAACATTTCCCCACCACTCATACCTAGCTCATCAATCACTCCGTTCTTGAAGGCTTGATAGAAGTTTTCGTAAGCCTTGCGCTGAACACTGAATTCGGCGATATCTAAAAATGCAAAATCTTTAATCCACTTTTGAGGCTCATCGAAATCAACCAGAATACATACCCGACATCCTTCTGTTGGCTCGAACACGTTTCGCATTAGTTTGCTCACAGAGAATGGAGGAAATTCACGCTTCTCTGGATGCAACATGATTTCGTCGGTCAAGTAAGTAGGTAATAACATAGTGCCATTACAGTATGTTTACTTCTTTTGGATGCAAGGGGTGAAGTGCATTTTTTTGACAATAATCCACAGCCAACCTGCCCTTTTTCATGGACGACTCAACCACAGTGATTTAGTAAAGATTATTTAAATAATAATCTAGCCAAACTACTTTTGATTTGTTAGTTATGAGTCATTAGATTTTTTGCCATCCCAAAAACCATGTCACGTCTCACCGAAACTCGCCCACAGCGCCTCAATGTTACTCCCACTCAAATGGAAATGAAAGCCGACAGCAAGTCTGGCTCATCCCCGCTAGCGGAAGACTTTGAAGGTAAAATGATCGCGGCTCAACAGCAGTTAGAACAACTTCAGCAGCAACAAGAGTTCATAGAACAACAAAAAATTGAACTCGAAGAACTGAATGAGCGTAAAGAAGAATTTTTATCTGGTCAGAATGACATCAACGACCGTTTGACGACCTCTCTCATAGCAATTGACCGAGAGATCTTCGATATGCGCCAGGAGATGGAAGACCTAGAGCAGACCCGCCAATGTTTTGCCGACCATCAGAAAAAGATCGACGAACTGAATCCACAAAGCTGGACTCGTGATGATTTAAAAATCGAACTCAACCGCGCGATTTCCATGCTCGACCACGCAGAAGACGAGTACGAGGAAGCTATTCAACATTTCCGTGGTGGACGCCGTGCTGGGGTTCTTAGCCCGAATCAAAAGAAAAAAACGAGCAAAGGCTCAGCCGTTCAGAGCGAATTTTTGAGTCATTTTAAACAAGGCTTCGCTTTCAACCTTCCATTGATCCTCGCTGCCTTGATTGGTTTTGTTGTCTATCTAGTTCGCTAAACCATGTTCGGCTCAAAAAACAAAGAAAACTTTGCTGAGATCGAGCGCAAAAAAGACGCGCTCCAAGCTCAGATTGATGAGCTCCAAAGCTTTATCAAGGAAGCTCCTGAAAAGCTTCAACGGGAAC
>NZ_JBDOPO010000203.1:0-14592 GCF_039830215.1 Rubritalea sp.
GAGAGTCTGTAAAATAGCAGTCTCCTTGACTCGTCCGCGCACGATGAGCAAGACGGCATTTGCCACCAAACCTAACACCGCTGCCACAGCACCTAGTCCGAGCCAGCGCGTGAAGCTAATCAGCTCGATCATCTGTTTGGCTGTGTCAGCAAAAAATGCCTTTTCAGGTCGGGTGTTGGTTGGTTGTTGATCCGAGCGAAATGTTTCATCTATCTCGGCGGCGACTGAGTCAAGAAACTCTGATGACTCGACCTTGACATTGAATTGTGTGACCACACCCAAGCCAATTTTTGAGGCCTGCTGGAGGAAGGGCAAGTGGACATAGGCCACATTCATGTCTTGTGGCGAGTCGGATGTGATGGTCCCGGCCACATAGACATTGACGCCCACTGCTTCAAACTTATCTCCGGCGGAGAGCCCACGGCGCTTGGCAAAATGCTCACCAACCAAAGCCGCATCTGAGCGGCTACTAAAGTCCTCGAACGAGCCTGAAAGCACTTCCATCTCTGGGCTATATTGTTTCAGCGTTTCTGGCGGCACACCTCGGAAGGTGATCACATCGAGTGAGGCCCCACAGTTATTGACTGCAATTTGGATAGGAATCACTTCACGCACCCCATCGATTTTGCTGATCATCGGTGCGTAGTGCTCAGGGAGGCGGGAGGTCATCGGGCAAAAACGATTCTCACGGTAGACCACGAGTGTGGTGTCCGCGGCATTGGTCTCGGTAGCAACCGAGAGCGAGTGCTGCATCGTCTGCACCGAGGTATAGAGGAACATCCCCGCCGCCACACCTAAGATGGTGAGCAAGGAACGCATTCGGTGCCGTGTGAGGTTCTTTAGCGCTAGGATAAATATCTTCATGCTTTAGTGGCTGAGTAAATGCCCCTCGTCTACCAGTTTCCCCTTCTCTAACTGCAATGCTCGGTGCGCTGCAGCGGAAGCCTTCGGGTCGTGCGTTACCATGACAATTGTTTTGTTATGCTTCTCAGCCAGATCCCCTAACAAACGCAAAATAGAATCCGCCGATTCCCGGTCAAGGTCCCCTGTCGGTTCGTCTGCTACTAAAAGTTCCGGGTCGTGCACGATCGCTCGGGCAATCGCCACGCGTTGTTCTTGGCCTCCGGAAAGCTCCGATGGTCGGTGCTGGGCGCGATCTGAAAGGCCGACGAGACTCAGCGCAGCCATCACCTTCTCCTTACGCTCCGCCTTACTCCATTTGCCTAACAACAATGGAAGCTCGACATTTTCGTATGCCGAAAGAATCGGCACAAGGTGGTAGAGTTGGAAGATATAACCAACGTGCTCGGCACGCCAGCGAGTGAGCTGGGCACGTGAGAGCTTTGCTATGTCATTGCCATTGATCAGAATTTCTCCCGAGGAGGGAGAATCGATCCCAGCGATCAGATTAAGCAAGGTTGTTTTACCAGAGCCAGACGGCCCCATGAGCGAGAGAAACTCACCGCGGGCCACGTCTAACGATAATTTGTCGAGCGGGGTGATAGTTTCTTTATTTTTGTGAAACGACTTTGTCGCATCTTTGATTTCTATTAAATTTTGCATATTACTGAGGGGTGTTTGATTCTTGAACACGCTTGCCGTCAGCAAGCTCGGTGTGCGGTGGGAGGATGACCCGCTCACCAGATTTGACACCTGAGAGCACACGGATGTGGTCGTCTCGGCGGTCTTTACTTAGCTCGACGCTTCGGAGCTCTGCATCACCAGAAGGATTCACTACCCATATCTGCGAATCCCCCACCATTGCCGACTCCGGCACGTAGAGCGACAGGCTACCAGCACTGGTTGTACTCGTATCGTTTTCAGTTGGAGCGGAATAGAACTTAGCGCGCACGAGCATGTCTGGACGCAGGCGCACGTCGGGGTTTTCGATCGCCACCTTTGCTTGCAGCGTGTTGCGCTGGAGGTCAGCCTGACCACTGATCCGGGTTACCACACCGTGGAATGTTTTATTTGTTAGTAAGTCGCTCACCATCTCGACTTTCTGGCCAACGCCGAGGCCTGCAGCCTCGGTGAGCGGCACATCGATGCGCGCTTGGAGTTTCTCTGGGTCATAGAGCTCGACAATCACTGATGAGGTTGGGTCATCCATTTGCAACATGCGCTTTTTACCCGGTGCTGCATGGAGATGGAGAATAATGCCGTCATGCGGCGCGGTGATTCTTGTCCGATCTAAGGCCAACTTAGCCTGAGCCTCAGCAACCTTCAGCTCGCTCAGTGACGCTAGCATCGATTGTTTTTGCGCCGCTATTTGTTCAATCATTGCGGAGAACTCGGGAAGTTCGGCCTCGGCTTGGGCCACTAGCGCTTCGTGCCGGGCCACACTGAATCGGGCTTGCACGATGCTTTGCTCGGAAACGGCATTGCCGCCAATTGTTTCCAGGCGCTTGAGATTGTCTCGCTCTTGGTCGAGCAATCGCATGCCCGCAACGATTTTCTTTTCCGCAGCTGCATTTTGCGCTTCGATGATGGGAATTCCCAGACAATGGGCATCGATCGTTTTCTCCATGCTCTCGCACTTTTGTTTGGCTGCTTGGAGTGCTAGTTTTTGCTCGTCGTCTATCAGTGTGGCCAATAGTTGGCCTTTCTTTACTGACTGCCCTTCGAGCACCTCAAGCGTGTCGATAATTCCATTGATCAAGGCTGGAACGTAGGTGGTATATGGATCGGGCTCGACCCACCCAGAAGCCTGGAAGAGCATTTGGCTGCCATCTCTTGAGGTAACTTGTTCCCCCTCAGCTGCCCGAGCAGTGACCACTGGCGCAGTCTGTACCAGAGTGGCAGGAATGAGTCTGGAGCCAAAAAGAAAGGCAAGCACAAGGAGGAATCCCAGAAGGAGTCCAAGCGGTAGTAGCCAAGTTAGCGATACACGCTTGTTTAGCGTCAGATTGGAGGCATTGCCTCCACTTTGAGTGAGTGTGTCTAGTGACATTAAATTGGATAGGTATGATGAGAAAATGTGATGAGTCCGCACGGCGGATATAGCGCCACACCGGGGCAAGTTACGCAATCGCTCGCCCTCGCACGGAAATAAAACTAATGGACCGTTAAGCCTGGCCACAAAAATAGCCAAGCATCATCCCAAAGGAGAAGACGGCGTGGCTGCTTGATATCAAATTAAAAAGACAGAGTTCCTGACAAAGAGATGTACAGAAACTGTGGGTGGAGGTGGCTCTGGGCTACCACGTGAGAGGCACACTTTCTCCGGCAGGATTCTATCAACTAATAAATAGTCAACAGGTGGTAGTATGACGACCGAACTGATTGGTGAAAATTCAAAGTTACTCCCTTGATGGTACTCCCCAAGATCCATGGTAAAGCTCAGCATACAGTCCTCTTTTAAGCCGTCAGTTTTACAAACCGGCTGAGTCGTTACTTGTTCACTACAGCAGGAAGAACATGAAGACTCAGCTTTTACTGGCTCGACCTCACAGGCGCAATCACTCATCACAAATGAGCGATGACAGAGGCAGTATTTCAGGGCAGGCGTATCCAGAGCAACGACCAATGCCATCACACAGAATAGAAAAATACCTGTAAGTTGTTTTGCCACTTCCCTCATAAGAGGCTCACAGTCTCCCATTTATTCCGAGAGTTGTCAAATGAGGACAGAATCGGTGTGATTCACACAAAGCACTTCAAAAGCTAGGAGCGTTTGATGTACCATGACTCTTCCAATCTATCGCTGAAATCGGATCTACACATTAAGAACCACACCGAAAAATGTTAGGAAGGGCTCCCCCCTTATAGGTGCGGAGCTCAGGATTGCCTTATCCTTTTTTCTAGTAGCTCCTCAAACACTTGGCTAGCGTGAACGCTTGCGGGCATCAACTCCTGCTGATTGTTGTATCTAGGGTGAGTTTCGTTGTTCTTTTTGGGATCCATCGAGTATCACAGTCTTTTTGAGCTCTCTTGGGTGGATCTTTTTCAAGTCCACCGGAGCGGCAATTAAGCCTTGAACTCCCAGAAGAGAAGCTCAAGGAAACAGGCAATTCACTCTCAGTCTAACCGACTTCCGCTAAATCAAACTTTGTAAAAAAGTATTTTTAACGACTGCCCACATTCCTTAGCGGAGTTTGGGTTACTATTATTTAATATCTCGCTCTTGGCGGACTGTTTACTAATGGCTTGCGCCCACGTCGGAGGGCTTTTATAAGTCTTCAACTAACAAAGTATCACCTATGACTATCACCGCATCACTCATCGACTACAACGCTTACAAGCTGATCCACATCGTCGGCATCATCACTCTCTTCATGGGCTTCGCCTACGGTATGAAGTCCTGGACTAAAGGTGCGGCTATCGCTCACGGCATTGGTCTACTTCTCATAATCGTCTCTGGAATGGGGATGGTCGGAAAAAACTTCGCGCCATGGGTATTCATCAAAATTGCGATCTGGCTCGCTCTCGGCGGCGCACTCGTCCTCGTCAAACGTAAGGTCGTTCCTGACCTCATTGCTTGGATCATCCTTCTCACTTTAGGAACTGCTGCCGCCTGGACAGTCCTCTACGGTAAAGGCATTTTTGTCTCAATCTAATAGATATCCTTCTCTCAAATCATAAAAAAAGCGCAGCTGTGACAGCTGCGCTTTTTTTGTAGAGATTTAATCAGTCACTTGGTTTCAATAAATCGAGGTAGGACTGCCTGAGTTGCTGAGCTGAATCACAGAGCTTAGTCAGTTCTTCGTCAGTGATTTTTGCAGTAGGTGTGGCAATGACGCCAGCCTCCCCAACGATACATGGAATACCTAGAGGCGTGCTACGAAGTGCCTCGTCAGCAAACTGTGGATAGCATGCAGACACGGGAATGAGGGCCTGTGTGTCGTGCAGGATTGCATTAAGCACATGGACCGTCGCAGCACTGATGCCGAAGTAGGTAGCTCCCTTGCCTTGAATGATTTCATAAGCCTCTTTACGAACACTTTGTTCGATTTCCTCCCTCTCCTCTTCGCCAAGATATTGCTGCCCGGAAGTCGTTGACCATGCGACAAATTCGCTATCACCGTGCTCACCTAGAACATATCCGTGGGTGTTGTGAACGTTACGTTCCAATGACTCTGCGATTCTCCAGCGCAATCTCGCGGAATCTAAAAGTGTGCCGGTGCCAAAAACCTGAGCTGCTGGAAGGTCGAAATACTCTTGAGCAAGTTTGGTAACTATATCCACTGGGTTCGTCACCAGAAGAATGATAGAGCTCGGTTTGAGCGGCTGAAGTTGGTTTACCATGGTCTTGATCATGGCGGCATTTTTCGCCAGTAGATCGAGGCGACTCTCACCAGGTAGCTGGTTTGCACCTGCAGTGATGACAACAATATCCATTTCGTGGATGAGTGGGTCGTCAATGCTGATGGCATTGATTTTGGTGTTCTTTGAAAACATCAATGTGTCCTTAAGGTCCAAGATCTGCGCCGACGTGAGAGAATCTTTAATATCGAGAAGGTAAAAATGCGCTGGCAGGTTACTGGCAATTGCATGCTGAACAATATGCGCACCCACATTACCAGCTCCTACGACGAGTACTTTTTTCATAATAAAACAGTCTCTACGGCCACCTACTGACATCAAGGATAATACTGCAGAAACTTTCTACTTTTTTGATAATCCTAGCGTCAGCTCACAAAGCCCAAAACACAGCAATCTTTCAGCGTTAAGCAGAGAAGATATCTTGTATTGCGTTCTCTTATCTGGACTGCTGTGACTCGACACAGCGCTGGGGATAGACGCGGCTTGAAACGCGTGGTCGAACCTCCACCAAGAAACCTCTCTTCAATAAAGAACTACAAGTCACTAGGACAGTTGCTCTGCACCCACATGCGGCAAGCTGCAGCAGTCCAAAAATAATCATGCGAGCCGCGTGGTGAGAATAAAAAAAGCGCAGCTGTGACGGCTGCGCTTTTTTGAGTAAATCGTAGGGGTTCGGGCTAATTATTGACCCCGAGCATTGCGGAACGTTCGGCCGCAGCCCATAAGTGCTCCTCAAGCGCCTCACGTGCGGCATCCGCACCCGCACTTTTGATAGCATCAACGATACGTGTGTGCTCAGCGAGCGTGTCTAAACGCATCCCCTCAGTCGCCATTGCATGCGCCTCTCTAATGTAGCGCTGATAGTTTGCGTAGAGAGTTTTACCAATCATGTTGATGAAGGCATTGTTACAAGTTTCTAGGATGATGAGATGAAATTTTGAGTCCAACTTTCCGAATTCGACACGATCTGAAGTCTCACGCATTTGATCCAGAATATCAGTCAATAGCTGGAGCCGCGTTCCCTTGTTCCGCGTACTGCGCGCCAAACGTCCCACAGCTGCACCTTCGATCAGTACTCGAAATTCTAGCAAATCAGCATTAGCCTTAGCGTCGGTAGTGAGGCTGGAGTAGGCAGTCATCGCCTTGGATACCATTTCTAAGCTGCCTCCTGACACATAACTTCCGCTGCCGTTGACTGTTTCAATAATTCCGCGCCCTCTCAGCTCACGCAAGGCCTCACGCACTGCCGTACGGCTCACACCAAATTCTTCACAAAGCTTTCCTTCAGAAGGCAACTTAAACCCTTCCTCCCATTGACCAGAAAGAATACGTTTTTCCAGTTTCTGCTCCACTCCTTCACTCAAGGGGGCTTGTCGGACTGCTGCTTGGATACGCTCTTTACTCATGGAAGCCACATTTATCCTGTCACACAAATCGTGGCAACACTTTCCTCCGCGCTCTCCGCCAAGCAATTAACTACAAGAAATATGGATTGACTTCACCTCACCTATCATACAGGATCTATCTTTCATTCTGACTATGATCGATTCACACCACCACCTCTGGAACTACACCACCGAAGAATTCGGCTGGATCGAAAAGGATGTTATCCGCCAGAGCTTTCTTGCTCAAGAGCTCGATTCGCTACTGCAGGAGAACCAGGTGACTGGTGCCGTGGCGGTACAGGCTCGTACCTGTCTTGATGAGAATGATTTCCTTCTCGCGGAGGCTGCAGTCAGCCAGACTATCAAAGGAGTGGTCGGCTGGGTAGACCTAAAATCCGCTAATGTCGGAGCCCAGATTGATCACTACCGAAGCAACCCTCTTTTCAAAGGTGTGCGCGAGATCACTCAAGGGGCTGCTGATGTAGACTTCTTCAGTAACCCAGCATTCAACCAAGGAATTTGTGAGGTCACGGCACGCGACCTGACTTACGATGTGCTCATTTTCCAAGATCAGATTAAGGCAGCTACCAAATTCATCGATCAACACCCGAACCAACGTTTCGTGCTCGACCACGCAGCCAAACCTGAGATTCTTGCTGAAGAATTCCCTGACGCATGGCAAAAAGGTATTCAAGCAATGGCCGAACGCGACAATCTCGTCTGTAAGATCTCAGGCCTCGTCACCGAAGTCCGCGATGCATCATGGGACGCCTCTCTGATGGAGCGTTACTTCGACAGTCTACTCGAAAGCTTCGGACCTCAGCGACTAATGTTCGGCTCCGATTGGCCAGTCTGCCTACTCGCCAGTGATTACGCCCGCTGGAAAGACTGCGTAGAGCAGTACGTAGCTAAACTCAGCAACTCCGAGCAACACGCCATTCTCAGCGAAACCGCAACTAAATATTACGCACTCTAGGACTCCTACTACTCAGACTCTCTCACCGTAGGCGTTCCACCTATCACACAAGAACAGCCAAACTTTCCCACATTACATTTATGAAAATCGCAGCAGTCACAGGAGGCGGATCTGGAATCGGCCAAGCCATCGCCATCAAACTTGCAGCAGATGGAAACCACATCGCTATTCTTGATTTTAACACCGAAGCTGGTGACGCCACCGCTCATATCATCCGCGAAGCTGGCGGCTCAGCCGAGGTCATCCAGTGTGATGTTTCTTCCACTGAATCCGTAGAATATGCTTTTGCGCAGCTTGAGCGCGTTGACATTCTCGTCAACAACGCGGGGATCGCAGCCATCGGCAACGTTGAGGTTTGCACACCGGATGAACTCGACAAGATCTACAACGTGAACGTCAAAGGACTCTACCACTGCACGCATTTCGCTGTACCCAAGATGCTTAAAAATGGCGGCGGAGCTATCCTCAACCTTGCATCGATCGCCAGCAAGATTGGTATCCAAGACAGATTTGCTTACTCGATGTCCAAAGGCGCAGCACACGCTATGACTCTCTCCACTGCACGCGACTACGTCGACAAAGGCATCCGCTGTAACTGCATCTGCCCAGCGCGCGTTCTCACACCATTTGTCGAAGGCTACCTCGAGAAAAACTACACCGAAGAAGAGCGCCCAGCGATGAAGAAGACCCTCAGCGAGTACCAACCAATTGGCCGCATGGGAACACCTGAAGAAATCGGCGACCTTGCTGCCTTTCTCTGTTCTGACAGAGCATCCTTCATCACTGGATCCGCGTACGACATTGACGGCGGCGTGACACTTCTCCGCTAAAATTGTTTTCACTATTTGCTCTTATGCGATCACTCTTTTTCCTCGCCATAACTTCTAGCTCAGCTCTTGCAGCGGGCCAGACTGGCACGCAGGTTCTCAAGTTCAGTCAACCAGCCGAGAACTGGGAAAAGCAATCCATGCCGGTTGGTAACGGCATGATCGGTGCCAACCTATTTGGTGGAGTCGATGAGCCTAGCATGCAGTTCACCGTAGATTCTGTGTGGACTGGTAGCGAAAACCCGAGTGGTACTTATAATGCTGAAGACCGCAAGGTCAAGATTACCGCCAAAAAGTAAACTCTGAGAAGTTCACCATCTCAAATTTCCAATCACAAATACTTTATTTATGAAACTTATTCGATTCTACAAAGACGACGTACTCACACCCGGCATCATCTGTAAAGATTGCTCTAACACAGCTGTCGATTGCTCATCATTCGGTGAAGACTGGAACGAGCCATTCTTCGAAAACGACGGCCTCGAGCGCCTCCTCGCATTCCTCATGGAAAACCGCGCGAACCTTCCTGAGTCAAAGCTTGACGAGGTAAAGCTAGCTCCAGCAGTTGCGCGCCCATCGAAGATCGTCTGTATCGGCCTCAACTACGCGCTCCACGCCAAAGAATCTGGCATGGAACCACCATCTGAGCCCGTTGTATTCTTCAAATCAACATCTGCATGGTCAGGCCCTAACGACGACATCGTCATCCCGCGTAAATCAGAGAAATCTGACTGGGAGGTCGAGCTGGCTGTCGTTATTGGCAAGAAAGCCAAATACGTTTCCGAGGAAAATGCCCTCGACTATGTGGCCGGTTACGCAGTTCACAACGACCTCTCCGAGCGTGCTTGGCAGATCGAAATGGGTGGCCAGTGGGTCAAAGGAAAGTCAGCTGACACCTTTGCGCCATTCGGCCCATACATGGCAACCACCGACGAGATCACCGATCCTAACAACCTCAATCTCTGGCTGAAGCTCAACGGCGAGAAGATTCAGGACAGCACCACTGCTGACTTTATCTTCAACGTCCAGCACGTGATCTCCTACCTCTCTGAGTTCATGACCCTCCTACCTGGCGACGTTATCTCCACTGGAACACCCGCTGGTGTCGGCCTCGGATTCAAACCTCCAGTCTACCTCAAAGCAGGTGACGTGGTAGAGCTTGGCATAGACGGCCTCGGCATCCAGAAGCAAACAGCAGTTAAAGAAGCCTAATTCATTTAAGATTTTTGAAGGTAAGAGTCAGGACTACTCGTCAGTTTCCACACTTACCTTTTCTATCTCACCTTTTAAACTGAAGATGAAAGTCCTCCAACTCGACCCGCGCGACAACGTACTCGTCGCACTAACCGACCTGAAATCGGGTGAATCTGTTTCACACGATGGCACTACCTACGTACTCGCATCAGACATCAATGCTAAGCATAAATTCCCGGTGAGCGATCTATCCGCAGGCGACGATGTCTATCAATTTGGTGTCCTCGTTGGAAAAGCGACACAGCCGGTAGCTAAAGGTGAACTCCTGCATGTACACAACTTAGAGCACGCGGCCGAGTACTTTGGCCCAGATGACATCACAGCCGACAGCTTCGAGTGGACTACCCAGCCCGATGTTTCTGAGTTCAAAGACCTCACCTTCGACGGCTACCACCGCGAAGATGGACAGGTCGGCACCGCAAACTACTGGATCGTCATCCCAATGGTCTTCTGTGAGAACAGAAACCTTAAAATTCTCGAAGAAAGTTTCGTCAATGCTCTGGGCTACGGCAAGGCATCTCCATATGCTGCATTCACTCAGAATATCATCAACACCCACCTTAGTGGTGGTGAGCTCAGCGAAGTAACGTTAACTGACTCATCCAGCGATCCCACCAACCGCATTTTCAAAAACATCGACGGCATCAAATTCCTCAGCCACTCTATGGGCTGTGGTTCTGACCGAGGTGACTCAGACGCGATCTGTGCGCTTCTTGCCGGCTACGCAACTAGCCCTAACGTTGCCGGCATCACAGTGCTCTCACTCGGTTGCCAACACGCTCAGTTTTCTATCCTAGAAGATTTCATCAGGCAACGTTGTCCAGACTTCAACCGTCCACTTCTCAAGTTCGAACAGCAGAAATACCCCTCTGAAAAGAAGTTGTTAGAAGATTGTATTCGAGCCACTTTCGACGGGTTAGTCGCCGCTGACGCAAAATCAAAGCGCGAGCCAGCACCTCTTTCCAAGCTCACCATCGGTCTCGAATGCGGTGGTTCTGATGGTTTCAGCGGACTTTCAGCAAACCCAGCGATCGGTCACGTTTCCGACTGCATGACTCTGCTTGGCGGAAAATCTATCCTCTCCGAGTTCCCTGAACTCTGTGGAGTTGAAGGCGAAATGATCAAGCGCTGCAAGAGCAAGCCTCTAGCAGAACGATTCATCTCGATCATGCGAGCCTACAATGCTCGCGCCAACGATGTGGGGTCAGATTTCTCGACCAATCCATCACCTGGAAATATCAGCGACGGCCTCATAACCGATGCTATCAAATCGGCTGGAGCAGCAAAAAAAGGTGGCACCGCACCCATTGTCGATGTTCTCGATTACACGGAGCCATGCACCAAGCCTGGACTCACACTCCTCTGCACACCTGGCAACGACGTAGAATCCACCACAGCGATGGCAGGCTCATGGGCTAACATCATGCTATTTTCTACTGGCCTCGGCACCCCTACAGGTAACCCCATTAGCCCAGTGATCAAAGTGGCATCTAACACCACGACGGCGACCAAGCACAACGATCTCATCGACTACGATGCGGGTGTTATCATCACAGGAAAAGAATCCATCGCACAAGCCGGCTCCAACCTACTCAAACTCATCATCGAAACTGCCTCCGGTCGCTATACCCCAAAAGCTGTAGGACTGGGTCAAGACGACTTCATCCCGTGGAGGCGAGGTGTTTCTCTTTAATTTAAGATTTAAAATCAATGAGGTAAGATTGCTCGAATGAATGAAACCTTGCAGCTTTCTAATAGCACTTAGGTCTTAATCGTGTTGATTTTTGTATGCTCAAAGTGGGTGTAGCTAGGAGAACAGGGCTCAACGTGAAGCGGCCCTTAAAGAAATCACTGAAGAATTGGATTCCACTTCATTCTAAAAAGCCGAGAGGGGTGGCTATCCCCTCAATTTTCAACAACACCAAAAACTAACCAACTATGAAGAACCATTCTACAAAGCTGAGAGTAATCCTCTATCTTTTGTGGGAATGACTTCATGGCAAAAGGCTAAACTGCTGGGATCGTCAGCAAATCAAAGACTGAAGACGTTGGTTGCTACACTAAAATAAATCCAGCAATCACAAAAATTTTCATTCTTCTCGTGACTTTAGATTTCGTACGGGTGGCTATTCTATTAACCATAGAGCTCGCTCCATTAAAGGTAGCAAACTAACTCAGGGCCATTACTACCGCCACGCTAAAAACCATCCGAGAAGATACCTAACAAAAATTAAGAACACTTACCTCATGAATCTCAAACCTTAAATTGTTATGCTAAAAGGAATCTCACCACTCATCTCACCTGAACTTCTCGCTACTTTGTGCCGTATGGGCCACGGAGAAGAAATCGTATTTGCCGACGCTCACTACCCAGTCCACCAGTTTGGTCAGCGAGTACTACGCGCAGATGGACTGCAAATTCCAGCTCTACTCGATGCTATTTTACCGCTGCTCGAGCTTGATTCTTATGATGATGCCCCAGTCATGATGATGGAAGTAGTTGAGGGTGACTCCCCCGATCCAGCGGTCGAAGCCAGTTACACATCAGCGATCAATGCACATCAAGCCAACGTCCCTGCTATTCGTAAAATCGAGCGATTCGCCTTCTATGAACGCACAAAACAAGCCCACGCCATCGTGGCCACCGGCGACACGGCCAAGTACGCCAACATCATTCTCAAAAAAGGAGTCACACCTACTGCGACTTAAGCATCTAAAATTGTAGAATTAGGATAGCATAAAACCTGCTCACCTCGAGCACCTCTAACAAATCGACCCCTCGCCTAACCTTAAAATACCCACCACATATAATGAATAAAAAACCCGTTATACCAAAGGAATATTTAGTTCCTTTCATACTAGTCACCATACTCTTCGCCCTTTGGGGATTTGCTAACAACTTCACAGACCCGTTAGTAAAAGTATTCAAAGACGTCTTCGCGATCAGTAATGCTCAGTCTTCTGTCGTGCAAATGGCTTTCTACGGAGGCTATGCAACAATGGCTATCCCAGCAGCGCTTTTCATCCGCAAGTTTTCCTACAAGTCAGGAATCCTAGTCGGCCTTTCACTCTTCGCTATGGGAGCGATGCTCTCGATCCCCGCTGCTAACTCCGTGAACTTTTGGCTATTCATTGTAGCCATCTACATCCTCACATTTGGCTTGGCATTCCTTGAGACCACTGCAAATCCTTACATCCTATCCATGGGCGATGAATCGACTTCCACTCAGCGCCTCAACCTAGCTCAAGCATTCAACCCGATTGGATCGCTCTCTGGTGCCTTCATCGCAGCGTCACTGGTTCTTTCCAACATCCAGGTCGCTGACTTTAAAAATGACATCGCAGGTTACAAATCTGAGCTATCTGCGGAGAAAGAGGTAGTATCCAATTTGGAAATCCTACCATTCCTTAAAGCGAAGGAAAGAGAGAGAAACAACGACGAAGGAGCTAAAGCATACGTCGTCGAGACCTCTCCTGAAGAAACCACCGTTGATCAAGCGCTCGTGGATTTCCGCGAAGGAAAGATCGAAACTTACCAAGGCCAAACATTCCCACAGATACAAAAGCACGATCTCAATTTGGTTTCCTCGACCTACATGACTCTAGGACTCGTTGTCATCTTTGTACTCATCATATTCATCATCAAGAAAATGCCTTCCACAGCAAGTAATGATGATGACCACGACCTGCACTTTGGCTCCACGCTCAAACGTCTCTTTGGTAACCCACGTTACGTCTGGGGTGTGGTTGCTCAGATGTTCTACGTTGGAGCACAGATCATGGTTTGGACATTCATTTTCCACTATGCTGAAGCAATCGGCATGGATAGCGCAACAGCTGGAAACCACCAAATTGCCGCACTTATACTCTTCCTAGCATTCAGATTTGTCTGCACAGCATTCCTCAAGTTCATCGCACCAGGAAAACTGCTATTTCTTCTCGCAGCAGCAGGTGTGGGCTGCACACTGGGAGCTATTTACCTCACGGGTATGAACGGTCTGTACGCTCTCATGCTCGTATCAGCGTGTATGTCACTCATGTTCCCTACAATCTACGGAATGGCTCTCGAAGGTGTTGGCCAAGATGCTAAGCTTGGTTCTGCCGGCCTCATCCTCGCAATTGTTGGTGCTGTCTGGCTCACAGGTTTCCAAGGACAAATCCTTGACCTCGAAAGCTTCATGGGGACATCTGCTATCCGTGGCTCGTTCTTCCTCACAGTCGCCTGCTTTGTGATCATCTCAATTTACGGATTTGCGTTCCGCAAGCCACGGTCTGCATAATTCACCTCGATCTCAGATCTTTTAATGGCCTCTTTGGATATTTCCGAAGGGGCCATTTTTTTTAATGATCGACTCATTAAAACCAGTCAACGCTTATTATTTTTATCGTATTCTCTGTCCCATTTGCCATCTATCACGTGTTTGGTATGATAGATCCACCGCAACTGTGGTACCATTGAACTTCAATTCTTCTTCTCATGAGCTTAGACCAACTATTTCAATCAGAAAACCAGAAAATTGTTCAAGTCCGACAAGAAATCAGCGAAGTCGTTGTCGGCCTCAGTGATCTAGTTGATCGCTTAATCGTCAGCCTCCTCTGCAATGGCCACGTCCTGATCGAGGGTGTTCCAGGATTAGCAAAAACGCTAACCGTCAGCACCATGGCCCAGACCCTTGGAGTCGCATTCAGCCGTATCCAGTTCACTCCCGACCTGCTCCCTGGTGACCTGATCGGCACGCTGATCTACAACCAAAAAACTGGCGACTTCACCCCACATAAAGGCCCCCTCTTTTCAAACATTGTGCTCGCCGATGAGATCAACCGCTCGCCCGCTAAAGTCCAGAGTGCATTGTTAGAAGCGATGCAGGAAAAACAAGTAACCATCGGC
>NZ_JBDOPO010000354.1:0-14583 GCF_039830215.1 Rubritalea sp.
GTAAGGAGAGGTGAATGCACCATCGAGGAATTTGGAGGTGCAAGTGAGTGGTTGGCCTTTGACTTTCATATATTCTTTGATGGCAATTGAGATGCCTCCTAGAGGGAGGGAGAGAGCCGCATTCTTGCTTCTTCTCTTGCAGCTTAAAAATCATAGGTGATCTAGCCTTTGATGGATTCTTCCTTTTTGTTGATGGAAGCCTCGATGGAGTCGATGATGTCGACAGGGGTGAGTTCGCCCGCGGTAAGTTTTGCGTGAAGTGAGGTGGTAGATTCGGGGGAAAGCATTTTCTTTTGGAGTAGAAAGTATTGAATAGGCTGTAGATAGAGCCAGACTTATGGAACGAATGTGGGTTATTCGATTACTTTAGGGACGCGGAGTTGGTCGTTTGCTGTGTCAGGAGCATTGTCGAGAAATGCTTCGCGTGTGATGCCTAGCTTTGCTTCATCTTCACGGATGCGGTCGAACACAGGAGAAGCGTGAGCAGTAGGTTCGATGCCTTCTACGTCGATCTCCGACAGCTTGTCAATATAGCCAAGGAGATCGTCGAGTTGCTTACCGTAATTTTCCTCTGTATCGGAGGTGATTTCGACACTTGCGGGGGGGCGCTAATTAGTTGACGTAGCTGTGCTCAGTTTCCATGGCGGGAAGATGGAAGCCTATATCGGAGAGCAAGTGAGACTTGAGCTAGGGAGGGGGAAAATGGGCAAATTCTTCTCCGAGTAACCCGCTTGGCTCTACCAAAAATACTTTAGCGCACTTGGTATGCTTTGCACTAGTTTGAGGTGGCTGATAATTGGAGAACTAATTTTTCAATTTCCTGAGCCATGACCTTTTGGCCATAGGCATTGTGGTGGATAGTGTCTCGGTAGATCTTATGGCCTGATTTATGAGCAGACCGATAGGTTTGGAATGCATCAGCAAAGAGAATGTCATGCTCATGAGCGAGTTGCTTAAATTGCTGTAGTGCTGGGTGTGTATCACCTTCGACTTCATCAATGGTCGGGTGGTAGAAGAGAGCTACTTTTATATTCGCTTGCTTCAATGTGTTGATCAATTCGATGATTTCTAATGAGGTAGAGCGATTAGGTATCGGCTTGCTACCAAGATAATTAGTTGGGTCTGCATCTCCAAAAATTTTGTAGTAGAGGTAGCGGGTGGTAAACTCCCACAGAGCAGAAAGGGGTTTTTCGGTGATATGAGATTTAGGGTTTAGGGGTCCGAAACTAGGATGGTCGTAGAGGTCGACTTGATTAAGGACTATGATGGAAATATCGGCATTAAAGGTGCCGAATTCTTTAGTGTATGCTAGGAGGTTGGGAGGCCCCCATGAGGATGCAGCTATATTGTAAACCTCAACTTTAAGATGGTCAGTATTTTGTGCCAATTGTCGCTGTAGAATGGTGGTGGTGAGCTCTGATTGGTCTACATGCCCGCTGGCGTGTACGATGGAATCTCCCATTACCAACATTCTCAATGTACCATCTTGTTTCTCACTGGGAATTTCATCTGAGCGCATTCCATAGGTATTAAATGAGTAGTGGTTGCCGAAACGTGAGCCGCTAGTGGATGGGGCATTCATGTACTCGATGGTGGGGTGCTTCACTGTTAGGAGTGGATCTCCCAGACCAAGATAGAGTCTGCAAAAAAATTCCCCAATGATGATGCCCATTAAGATCAATAGAGTGAGGGCTATGATGATTTTTTTACGATTCATTTTATGTTAGGGAATGTCGTACTTATTGTCGCTGTATGACTACTATAAAAAAAGCGAAATCTTGTGAACTCCGCTTTTTGAGAATGAATAGAAATGATTGATTACTACTTCTACTACTTCTACTACTTCTACTACTACTACTACTACTACTACTACTACTACTACTACTTCTTCTTCTTCTTCTTCTTCTTCTTCTTCTGGGCCTTCATTACGACGATGCAGAATTTGCGCTCAAACACGATGCGGCCCTCTGCTGACCAGATATTTACGATGGCTTTTGAAGCATAGCGCTCGGCTAGCAGGTTAGGAATTGCTGACATGCGTGGAGTTGCAGGTAGGCAGGCAAAAGTTTCAAGCCAAACTGGGGGCATTTTGCTAGCAAATTCAGCTCAATAGCTTGTCTGAAGTCTGAAGTCTGAAGTCTGAAGTCTGAAGTCTCAGTCTCAGTCTCAGTCTCAGTCTCAGTCTTTGGCTGATCGGTTCCAATATAGTGAGGGTTTGCTTAGCTTGGCATCAACAGAGATAAAATATCTCAAGCATCTCAGAGTGCGGCTTCTGTTCTTCACGGTGGCGGTAGCCTCGTGCTGTGAATAGTCTGTGAATAAGTTGTGGAATAGTGTCGGCGAAATGAAACTTTGGCGCTACTGGGCAAGCTCAGTTCCGCCTTCCACCAAATTCCTCCCCATGAAAAATTCCAGAAATTTAGGTAGAACACTCGGTGGATCATTGGTCGTTTGCTCCAAGTATCATTTGCCTACTGATCTACATTCAGGCGTAGTAGTTGGCTGAAATAGATGGTCTTAGAGAGTTGCGACTGAAACCTCCGTGGTAGGAGCATGAAATTTTTACCCATCGCCCTAGTTGGTCTAAGGCGACTGAAGGCAGTGTGACTGGACTCGCCGTCCAGAGACGGGGGCTATCTCCAGATTTTTGAGAGAGTGTTGGCTACATCGGCTGTATTAGTGGAGCTACGGTAAGGCACTTGGCTGAGCCAGGATTCTTTGCTGAACCAAGTGCGCTGGCGCTTGGCGTACTGGCAGGTGGCAAAGAATATTTTTTCTTCGCATCTTGCTAGATCTATTTCTCCAGCGAGGTATGCACGGATTTGTGCAACACCGATGGCTTTTTCGCAAGTTGCCGAAAAGTTTATTGAGTCGCGGACTTCTTCTACAGCTCCTTGATCGATCATCACCTTAGTCCGCAGAGAAATACGTTTTCGGAGTGGTTCAGCCTCCCATTGGATGATTGCTCCGCGAAGGTTTTTTTCGATCTCACTGGAGGTGTTTTGCCAGTCGGTTTTGATGTCAGACATTTTTTCTCCAGAAAGCAGGCAGATCTCAAGAGCGCGGATAATATAACGTCGGTTTTGTCGATTGGTGGCTGCTGCGCCCTCGGGGTCGATGTGGGTGAGCTCTTCGATCAATGAAGCATCGTCACGTAGCTCTAATTGGGCTCGAAGGTTAGGGTCGCTCGCTGGGACAGGGGAGGGGCCGTGTGTGAGAAATTTTAAGTACATACCTGAGCCGCCGACGATGATGGGAGTTTTACCCCGAGATTGAATACCGGAGATTACTGGTAGCGCAAGTTGACGGTAGCGCTGGGCGTCGAACTCCTCACTGGTCTCGAGTACAGAAAAAAGGTGGTGGGGGGCTTGAGCTAGTTCTTCTTTGGAGGGGGCTGCGGAGAGGGTCTCTATTCCTCGGTATACTTGGTAAGCATCGCCATTGATGACTTCGCCATCAAGCTGTTGGGCGAGAGCAATTGCGAGTGAGGATTTTCCAGATGCGGTTGGGCCGCAGATGTAAATAGGCTGGATCATATGCTAGGTGTTATGTCTTAGGTTTTCAATGGTATGTCCAGCCTGATGAAATGAAAAAACCCCAGCGCTCGGATGAGCAACTGAGGTTTTAAAATGTTTGTCAGCTGAGAATTATTATGCTGACTCGCTGGTCTTATCCAGACCGGAAGTATCACCTTCTTTACGTGACTTAGAACCATTAACTACGAGCTGACGGCTCATGAATGGCTGGTCGTGGAGTACTTCAACAGCACGCTCAGCTTCTTCTTTGTTAAGCATCTGAATGAAGCCATAACCTTTAGATTTATGCGTGTTGCGGTTGTAGATGATCTCTACGTTTTTCACAGTTCCTACTCCCTTGAAGAGGTCTTCGAGGTCGTGCTCAGTAGCATCGTAAGAAAGGTTTCCGACGTAGAGACGAGCGGACTCGACTGCTACCGGCTGAGGTGCGCGGCGGCGCGGCTTGTCTGAGGCATTTCTGCCACCAGTCTTAGCATTGCGCGTATTACTCTTTGGAGCTAATTTTCTGCCTTCGCCTTCGCCTTGCTCGCGTCGCCTTGGCTGTGAGCGCTGCGCCTTGCGTATTTTATCTTCGTCCAAGCAACCAATCGCTTTAAGTATCTTCTGCCAGAACGTCAAAACGAGAGGCTTAGGTGGGCGATTATTACGATTACGATTGCGGTTGCGGTTGTTACTTCCACCGCCGTTATTGTTGCGGTTACGGTTGTTGTTATTGTTGCGACGTGGGCGGCGGTTGCCACCTTCGCGATTACCTTGGTTTGGTTTCTGTGTGTCTGACATGTGTCGGATATGTTCGTTGTCCTGGCGCCGAGCGATGTGTCGTCGAATGGTTGAGTCGGTTCTTTTTCACCCGATGCTGGCGTGTATTGCTTTTCTTCATCGGCAGTGTGAAAATGGATCGATACGTTTCGAGGTATCTAGAACCCGCTCAGCGCTCCATTCGGCGTTCTACTGGTCTCAAGGTGTCGAGCACCAGAAGATTGTTGGACGTTGATCAGAGGTTTCTGAAAAGGCAAGCCGTTTCGCTGTCTGGCTTGTGAATAACTGTTGATTTCTTAGCACTAAAGATTACCGTTACGCATATTTCTCCTGCATCTCTCTATCTCCAGCAACTCGCTATGATTCGATTCCTAATTCCAGTTCTACTTTTCACTTTTACTTTCACTTCTCTGGCGGGGCCTCAGTTACCTGAGAGCTACATTGTGCTTGAGAGGCACTCGCGGAAGGTGCTTTTGGCGTCAGGCTCTGAACATAAGCGTCCGATTGCGAGTCTTAGTCATATGGTGACTGCAAAGGTGGCCCTGGATTGGGCCAAGGCTTCGGGGACGAGTACGACTACTATGTTGGTGGTGCCGCAGCACCGTTTTCATAAAGGAATTGATAATCCACTGGGACTACATGCGGGTGATCAACTGAGTATGCGAGATGCTCTCTATGCAACTATCTTAGGTGAAGACAGCGTGTCGGCAATGACCTTGGCATCGCATGTGGGATCACAATTACTCAACCGTCGTCAGTTGGTTGGAGACCCTCAGTCTGTTTTTGTCAATGAAATGAACCACTTGACCCGGTCTTTGGGAATGCGCAGTACTCGGTTTTATCTGCCTTCAGGTGGAGATAGCAATGGGCGAAAAAATGTTTCCACAGCCTCGGATGTTGCCCGTCTCTCGCACACTTTATCAACTGACACCGCCTATGGATTTTATGCGAAACAAAAACAAAGAAGCCTCAAGATCCTAAAGCGTGATGGACGTGAATCTCGCATAGAGGTACTCAATTCCAATAAGCTGCTACGCAGTAAAATCAAAGTCGTTGGTATGAAGACCGCCTCATCCCCGACCGCTGGCCAATGTGCCAGTTTGTTGGTGGACAAATATTCCTATGTAAAAAAACTTCCTACTGGTGAAGAACAAGTGACTCCAGTGCAGATGATCCTTGTTATTCTAGGTTCTTCAGACATCGAAAATTTTGCGATGAACTTGATTCCACAAGGGTGGACTCAGTATGAATCCTGGCGCAATGGTGGCTATATGTCTTCACCGGATCGTCGAGAATTTCTCAAAGTTTTTTAAACTCAAGAATCTAGGGCTTGAATTAATCTAACAGTGTGTGTTAGGTTCTAGCTATGTATCTTTATCGAGTTGTCTTCCTCACATTGATATCTCTGGATGTTCTCAGCTCAGAAGTCGCGGTTGCGGCTGAGATGAATCTCGACCGCACCTTAGAGAAATTGGCAGCATCGATGTTGCGGGAGTGCCCCAGTCTTCGAGGGAGTGAGAGGACCAGTGAGGCAAGAAAGAGGTTGGTCGGTGAGTTTGAAAAGCTCAAAGCTGACTCGATTTCGAGCGGTCACCTAAAGAAAATTAGGCGCAGTAAGGTGGATTATCAGGCTTTTGCGTGGACTCGGATTGTTGAGAAGTACGAATGTGGGGACTTTAAAGACCCCAAAATGTTATTTTTGCTGAAAAAATCGAAGGCTGAAAAAATGCGTGGTGAAGAGCACTACGTAGTGTATCGGCTTATGAGATCTTATTATGATCTCAAGCTTGAGGAGCGAACTGTAGCTTCTAAAAAAGACTTAAGTCAGCTCGGTAAACTCTACACAGCCTACTTAAAAGAGCATGGGAAACCTCCAGAGAATTTAGAAAACCTTCAGCAAGATCTAGCGAAAAGAATTGGAATGAATCCTCTAACAGGTATTGAGGCTCCTTGGATATATATTGGGCAGGGACCGGCTGAGATACGAGGTCCGAATAAGTACCGTGTCATAGCTTACGCTCCTTTTGCAAGCGGTAAAGATTTAGCGTACAAGTGGGTGGTTTATAAGGGGGGGCAACTGGGTACTTGGAAAACGGACACTTTACTGGAGGCGGTGAAGCGTATGGAGAGGGATAATTTAGCAGCGTTACAACAACAAGTAGACGCTGAGCAAAAACCTAAAGAGTCAAAACCAAAGGTATCGGCCAAGCCTTTGGTAGTTGCTAAGAAAGAATCGAAAGCGAGGGCAAAACCAAAAATCAAGATAACTATTAGTGAGCTTTGGTGATAGGGCCGAATACAAAAAAGCCCAACACTGTTTGTTGGGCTTTTTTTAGATCTAGTGTTCGTTCGGACTTTCTCCAGATGCGACACCGAGGCTTTGGCTCTCTGGTGGTAAGAAGTTTTTGAAGCGCGTCTTATCGATAGCTTTCATGTATGCTTCTTCAGGAGTTACAGTACCAGCACAGAGCTTGTCCCAGATCGCTTCATCCATGAACTGCATCCCTTCGGCTTTGCCTTGGGTGATGACGTCTGTGAGTTTCTGAGTCTTACCTTCTCGGATGATAGATGACACCGCAGGAGTGGTGAACATGATTTCATTTACTGCGACTCGCCCACCGTCTATACGCTTCATCAGAAGCTGAGCCAGTACTCCGCGAAGTGATGCAGCTAGCATAGTTCTTACCTGTGACTGCTGATCAGCTGGGAAAACGTCAATGATTCGGTCAACAGTCTTACGGGCATTGTTGGTGTGCAGCGTGCCAAATACTAGCATACCCGTCTCAGCTGCAGTGAGAGCTAGTGAGATAGTTTCTAGGTCACGCATCTCACCTACCAAGACGATTTCGGCATCTTCACGCAATGAGGCGCGTAGACCATCGGAAAATGTCGGGCACTGGTGGGGGACTTCGCGCTGGGTGAGGATGCATTTCTTGTTTGAGTGGACGAATTCGATAGGTTCCTCAACAGTAATGATGTGCTTACTCTGAGTACTATTGATGTAGTCGAGTAGTGCTGCAAGAGTTGTAGACTTACCTGAACCAGTTGGTCCTGTGACTAGGACTAGGCCAGAACGAATGTGTGCAAATTTTTTGACAACTTCTGGGATTCCAAGGTCTTCTAGCGAGGCAATTTTTGTGGGGATGAGACGAAAAACAGCGCCGAGACCTTGTCTTTGTTTGAGGTAGTTGCAACGGAATCGTGATTCTTCGTCCATTGCGTAGGCAAAGTCGAGGTCACCTTCTTCTAGATATTTTTCAAACGAACGAGGTTCACAAATCTCAGCAAGCATTTGTTTGAAGAGTTCTCCTTCAAGAATCGATTCGCCTTCAATCGCTGTGACGCTACCATGGATACGGAGCTTTGGTGGTTGGCCCTCGGACAGGTGTAAATCCGATCCACCGGATTCTACGAGGAGCTTGAAGTATTTATCAATAACAGCCATAGGTGTGCTCTTAGTTTTTGCTAAAATAGTTTATTAGGACTTAAAGTAGGATTGCATGAGTTTCTTATCTTCCGCTCTGAAATGTGCATCTTCCTGGCTGATCTGACCAGTTATATAGAGGTTTTTGATGGATTCATCCATCGTGATCATTCCCACATTTTTACCTGTCTGCATGATACCAGGTAGCATGAACGTCTTGCCGTCACGGATTGTTGCAGCAACGGGAGCAGTGTTCACAAGGAGCTCAAGCGCCAAAACGCGGCCGGTGCCGTCAGCTTTAGGGATGAGTTGCTGAGAAATCACACCCCTCAACGATTCGGCGACCATGATACGAATTTGTTCGCGCTGATCGGTCGGGAATACGTCGAGGATTCGGTCGAGAGTTCGCGGGGCGTTACCAGTGTGCAGTGTTGCGATCACCAGGTGGCCAGTTTCAGCAGCAGTCAGTGCTAGCTGAATAGTCTCTAGGTTTCTCATTTCACCAACAACAATGACGTCAGGGTCTTCACGCAGCGCACCCCGCAGCGCACGGGGGAATGACTCAGTGTGAGAATGTACCTCACGTTGGTTGATATGACAGTTCTTGGAGTCAAAGACGTACTCGATGGGGTCTTCTAGTGTTAAAATGTGATCGTCTCTATCTTTATTGATAAAGTCAATCAATGCGGCCATGGTGGTAGACTTTCCTGAACCGACTGAACCCGTAACTAGGATGAGGCCGTTATGGTAACGCGTGAGAGGGATAATGTGATCTTTCGGTAACTTCAAATCCTCGATCGTACGGATTTCGGTAGTGATGATACGGAAGACTAGATCGTAGCCTAGTCTTTGGCGCACAACAGATACACGGAAGCGCCCGAAATCAGTTTGATACGCAAAATCAACATCGCCCTTTTCATTGAGGTGCTCCCATAGGTCTTTGGGCAGGAATGAATTCACCAAGTTCTCTGTGTCCTGCGCTGTAAGATCCACAGCATCTTCCCAAATTGGTTGGAGGTTGCCAAAGCGACGCCATGTTGGACGGCTTGTCGTTGCAAGGTGGATGTCAGAACAATCGTACTCAATACCAATCTTCAGATAAGTATCGACATGCTCGTATGCTTGAATTTGAGACATTAGTTTATTAAATCTATCGTGTGAAGCAACTAACAAAACAATCTAGACGCAGATGACACGCAAAAAATGGTTGAGATGAAAGTTTTTTGCAAAAACGAGGTTGACGAATGAACTTTAATGAATTGTAATGTTCATATGAACACAATAAGAAGCGTGAAGGATGTCATGCAACATTCAGTCGATTTACTAAGGGAGATCCTTTCTGATTTGAAGCCAAACAGCAAGTCAACAGTTCAAGTTGAGCAAATGGAATTCAGTTTTGGTATGGTAAGTGAATTTGAGATAAGTTCTAGTGTCGCACGTAAAACGTCGACCCGATAGTTCTTTTAATGTGGGTTGGTCACGTCCAGAAGGACAGTAGCTATCGGTGAATTCTAGAAGAGTGTAGGCTTCTTAGATGCGAAATTCAAAATATCTTATTTTGAGCTTACGGTGGGGTAGTGATCTGTGTATAAGGCGCGTCAAACCTATGGTCAGTTCAATTTTAGAAAACAGCGCAGGCATTCGCTGGGTGAGTAAGAATCTAGCTCAAACTTGTGTGCTCGGCATCGCGGTTGGAGCCGTTCTTTCCTCACAAGCTCATGCCCAGAGCTATGATTCAAAAGTGGCTCAGCAAGAAATAGCCAAACGCTCAGAAAGTGTTGTTCTAGCACAAGAGTTGCTTATCAATGGCGATGCTCACTATAGTAAGGCTGAGTACGAGGAAGCCGTTTCAGTCTATTCTCAAGCTTTCTCAATCATTCCAGTAGGTGGATTGAGCAAAGAATTGAAAGGCGCAGCATCTGAGCGCTACGCTCAGGCGGCTGTTGAATATAGTAAGTCACTTTCACGATTTGGCCAATATGACAAAGCTCGTCAGGTACTTAGCAATGTTCTGAGTCCAAATGTGGCTAAAGATCATGCCGGAGCCACACAGATGCTAGCCCAGCTGGATGACCCGATTCGCACTAATCCAGTTCTTACAGCACAATTATCACGCGATGCAGAAACTGCAGGTCAATGGCTTCGAAAAGCCGAAGGATATTTTAGTTTAGGAAAATTCGACGACGCTTTTTTGGCTTATGAGGAAGTCTTGCACTTAGACCGCTATAATAAAGCTGCGCGTCGGGGTATGGAGCGTGTGGCTGCAGTTAAATCTGACTACGCTGGGGCAGCCTATGACCAAAGCCGTGAAGAAGCGATGATGCAGGTCAACAGCCAATGGGATATAAAAATCAACCCTAGAGTTAGTAAATTGGGCTCGAGCGTGACTGTTGTAGATGAAGAAACACGTACTCAGGAGGTCTATGCGAATAAACTTCGGCAGATTTTGGTCCCAATCGTTGACCTTGAAGATGTGTCCATTGATGAGGCCTATGACATGATCAGGGTCTGGTCTAAAGAGTACGATGAGTACTCTCTAGATAATAGTAAAAAGGGGGTTAACTATGTCCTTAATATAGGTTCTGATGATTCAGATTGGGGGAAAATTATCCGTCAGAAACGCATTACTTTAAAGCTTCGTAATGTCCCACTTACCCATATTTTAGATTTTGTAAGCAAGGCGACAGGAACACAGTGGCGCTATGAAGATCATGCTGTTGTTGTCACTCCTAGCGGCTCTGCTGATTCGTCTATTCACCGCCGAACCTTCCGTGTGCCTCCTACATTTATGCAAGACGCCGGAAATCAGGCGATAGACGCAAATGATGACCCGTTTGCTGAGGAAAGTAGTGGTGGCGGAGCGTTGAGTGCCAGAGTATCTGCTAAAGATTTTCTAAAAACACTTGGAGTGACTTTCCCTGATGGGGCTGCAGCTAAGTACGTGCCAGGTACAGGGTCATTGATGGTTTCTAACACTCTCCAAAATATTGATATTATAGAGCAATACGTGACGAGCTACGCCCAATCTGAGAATGTACAGGTTGTGATGAAGCTGACCATAGTTGATGTGGCTCGTAATGACCTAGACGAATTGGGATTTGACTGGTTGCTTGGTACAAATAATGGATCAAATGTTGTCAGTGGAGGAACACAAGGTAGCGGGAGAGATATAACCAGTGATCTCAGCGGTGGTAGAGGAGATTTAACTCCAGTGACCTCAGGTTTAAGAAGTGGTGACAACATGTTCGATACAGGTCTGCTCGACGCTTCAGTAGCTGGGGCTGCGAGTTCATCATTGATTGGTCAGAGTACAGCCAACGCACCTGGTATTTTTGCGTTAAGAGGTGAGGACTTTGCAGTGCTGATGCGTGGCTTGAATCAAAAGAAAAGCGTGGAGCGTTTGGTGTCACCTAGTATCATTGCACGTTCTGGTGAAAAGGCTACCTTGTTTAACGGACGAGAAATGATTTATGCTACAGAGTACGAACCACCACAGCTACCGGATAGTGTAGCTATCGATGGGGCTGGTTCTTTTCCTGTTACTCCTGCCACACCGACAGATTTCGAGACTAGACTCGTAGGTGTGTCTCTTGAGGCCGAGGCAACGGTTTCCGAAGATAAGCATTATATAGATGTTAGGATACAGTCGGACGTGTCTGATTTTGAAGGATTTATCAATTACGGTTCACCAATTACGTCATTTACAACAGATGCGTCAGGAGGGGCTGTGCCGGTAGAAATTGCGAGCAATGCCATTTTGATGCCTATATTTCGATCGACCCCTTTGAACACAGCTGTGACCGTACGGGACGGGTCATCCTTTGTGATTGCAGGTTTAAACCAGAGTTCGATTCAGACGGTAGAAGACAAGGTTCCAGTGCTTGGTGATATACCATTAGTTGGCCGATTCTTTAAAAGTGAGGGCATTCAAAAGACCGATAGAGTGTTGCTGATTTTCGTTAATGTCGAATTGAAAGACCCGACTGGAAAGAACTGGAGAGAACGCTAAGTTCCGAAGATATGAGCATTTAGTATAGTTAATTTTAGCTCTTTGAACTCAAATGCCAAAGATGAGGCCACACCCTCAAGATCAAATGATTCTGGAGTTAGGTTCTGGAGATCTCCAAAGGGTGATTTTTCCACGCCAACAGCGGAGCTTGGTGGCTTGAAGAAGCGAAGAGGTCGGGCCGCTTCAAGGCCTAAAGGAGAAGCTCCAAAGCAGAGACTGCAGAAGAGGTATATTTACGTTGTCCTTGTCGTTTTCTTTATGATCTTTATTGTGACTTTGTCAGGGTCATTTTCAATAGGCTATCATAATAGCCGTGGTTTTCGAACAGGGTTAATTGCTAATCTCGAGAAAGGTTCTGGGGCAACGGTGAGCTTGGACCAGCTACGCGTTAGCCCTACCTTAGCGTCGGCTAGGGCAGTTGAGTACAGATGGGATGAAAGAGCGGGATTCTTGTCTCGTGTGATTTTAAAAAATGTCTCAAGTAGTTATTTTGTCGGAGGCCTATTGGGTGGAGGCTGGAATGGTTCTGCCCTTTCGGCCAAGGCCGGCAGTATCTATCTGAAGCAAATGAGCGTTGACGAGAAAGATGATGCGCATAAGTTCGACTATAAAGCAAGTTACGGACTCGATCGAATAAAGTGCTCGGCTTTGGACATCTACTCTTCAGATGGTGAGCTTTTGATCAAAGATTGTTTTGCCCATTTCAAGTGGGGAATAGAACCCAAGTTGCTACAGTTTTCTGGAGGTTCACTTGCTTACGAGGATTTTGGGAAACTTGCGGTCAATCAAGGTTACGTGAAAATTGGATCAGACTCTAACGAGTTTTCTTTGCATTTGATTAATGAGAAGGGGGGGGGACGAGTTGAGGTGAGAGGAATAACTGGGCTGAGCACTTCCAGTCCATTGGCTCTGAAAGTAGAAGGTTTATCCTCTGAAATATTATTTGGAGACTCGTTGGGTGACCTTGTTATTGGAAATTGGAGTGGTGAGAATGGTCAATTTTCTATTAAGCAAGATTTTGAGAATGGATCAAAATTCGAGGTGCAGATCACAACGAATAACTTGGATATTGGTCGCTTAGATTGTTTCGCGGTGCTAGCAGAGGTCTTGCATAATAACGATTATCGAAGACCACGATTTAGAAAAGGTGGGGAGCTTCATCTTACTAGAGATAGAGCAGGGGTCACACTGCGTGATTTGTCTTTTAACGAGACCAGAGGGCTTGCTCTGAGCGGCTCTTTGAGCGAAAAGGGAGGAGATGTTTTCGGTGAACTTAGAATCGGCATGCCCCTGCATGAAAAAAGGATTCTAATGAAGCATTTTAAGGAGGGGGTGTTCTCTACTAGTACTGATGGTTATTTGTGGGAAACTGTTCACATCAGTGGAAAGGTGGGTGCATTGAAGGATGACTTGAGAGATAAGCTTAGGGGGCAAGGTGAGGGGCCGGTGGAACAGATAGAAACACCTGTAGAGAGTAAGATCAATAAGGCTCCATTAAGCCAGAAGGGGGCAGAAGCGAATTTGAATGAGCATATTGCTAAGTGATGCGAGGATTTTTCCTATTATTATTGCTCTGTCTCATGGCGGCCACTTTGACGGCTGCGCCTCAGCAGTGGAAAGATTCTAAGGCCATAGAGCATATAGCTAATGTCCAAAAAAAATTAGGTAAGTTGAGCGATCTTTATGTCGTAGCAGCAGGAGTTCCCGCTGACCGTGTAGATTGGTTAGAAAAGAAATTGTCTTTAATCAAGCTGAAGAATCTAACTCATAAATACAAATTCAAAGTCATAGCATCTCAGCAGCATGGTTATTTTGCGATGGTAATAGTGGCCGTTGAGGATCCTAGAAACCCTTTATTCTATGAAACGATGGCATTAGGATTTTGTTGGGTTGATCAACAATGGAGAGCAGCCCCCTTACCTGGCTTGTTTGCTCTCACTGGTGTTGGGCGCTACCAGAAAGTGGCGGAAAAAAATCGGAAGATGCTAGAGCGTTGGGCGCAAACTGAATCAAAACGACTTCAGCGAGTAGGTGAACGTGCCATGTTAGCTGCACTAGATAAGAAGTTCGCCGAGTATAAGAAACCTGGAATGCCATTGTGTGATGGCACGAAGAATCAAGCAGTGGAGTATTTTATGCGCCTGAGTCAGCAGAAGGATGCTATTGGCTTAATGGCCTGTGTGCTTGATGACAGGAGTGCTGTAGCAGCGGGTGTCTTGAGCAAAAAATCTGTTTGGTCTCAGATCTTACAGAGGAATTTCACTTACAGCGTTTTGCCCGATGTAGGCATTGATGGTGTAGTGAGTGTTGGCGTTTACTTCCCGGAGAGTTCACCATCTCTTGGGATTCTTGAGTTCGGATTGACGCGGCATGAAGGCTGCTGGACGATCACCATACCAGAGAGTTTGAAGCAAAATAGTGATGGAGACTTTCCTCGTAATATATCACAGTATTCCCATCTTGATCGTTTGAATCGAAAGCGAATTGGGGATATTAAATCTCTAATTATAAATTCTTTACGTAATTATCCAGTGAGGTCGAGTGCTGCGTTTCAGGATAAGATATTGGCTGTGACTACTGAGCTAGACTTTCATCGTTTCATTCAACTGATTGATTGGAAGGTGTCCTTTTTGGGCGGTGGTCTTGAGCTGTCTTCAGGTGAGGTAGATCAACGCTTCGCGTCAGCAATTGCGTTGTGGCAAAAACTTTCAACAAATAAAACTAGTGTGAGAGAGTTTCTTTACAAAGATAATGGGAAGAAATACTTGTTATGTAATCTTGTAAGCTATTCAGTATCGGCTCCATTAGTGTTATCAAGCCAGCCACTGTTGATAGTGAATAATGAGAATTCGTGG
>NZ_JBDOPO010000321.1:0-3235 GCF_039830215.1 Rubritalea sp.
CCTCTCAAAGAGCGTGAAAGTAACCTTCCGATAGCTGATCATATATCTTGAGGGCGCTGGCTTGACACTGCTCTGCGGTATGGCTCGGCTCGGCAAGCGTGGTCGGTGAGTCACGTGAGGCGGTTCTAGCCCAGGCGTAACTTAAAACCTGTCCATCGTATATCGTAGCTGCGCAACACATTTTACCAGCCACAATTCTCCACAAGAGTTGAGTCAATCCTCAGCAGTCGGAAGGGCCTATGTTGTCCTGTCTACCAGTTAGGTTCGGAATTGATCACCAACCGCTCATCTGTCTCAGGGTGCGTGAACTCTAACATCGTAGCGTGCAGCTTCATCTTTCCCGGTCCTGTGCCGGTGCCGTAGAGCGGGTCACCGATGATTGGCAGCCCAAGTCCTTTTTCATGGGCCGAGTGAATTCGTAATTGGTGGGTGCGGCCAGTGATTGGTGTGAACTGGATACGTGTTACCCCATCAACTCTCTCGATGACCTGCCAAAGTGTGGTTCCCATTTTTCCGTGCTCTTCATCGTAGATCTGGTGCGGGCGATTATCGACGTCTAGCCTGAATGGTAGCTCGATCTTTCCCTCATTTTCTTCGACTATTCCATCAATCAGCGCGATGTATTTCTTACTAACTTCGCGTTCTTGAAATTGGATAGAAAGAGCTCGATGCACTTCTTTGGATAGAGCTAGAAGCATCAGGCCTGAGGTGTCCATATCCAGTCGGTGCACAGCTGAGTAGGCTGGAGCCTCGGGGAAAAGCGCGCGCACTCGCTCCGTGACAGAGTCGAGTTTATCCAGTCCCTTGCCTGGAGCGGCAAGCAGCCCGCTAGGTTTATTGACTACAATAAAAAGTGGGTCTTGGTAGGCAAGATCGAGAGACTTATGCATTAGTAAAGAGTGAGATCAGATAATGGAAATGTCGATTCATTCTACAGTTGAGGTTCGCTTCTTGTGCGTGTAACTTGTGCTCATGCAAGATTCCTTACGTTTTGAAACTGCAATTGAGATTTTTGACACCACCAATGCTCAAGACCCACGGATATGGGAGGTAGGTGGTATTGCACACCCTCAAGAGCTTTGGTTTTCTGAGCGACATACAGAATGGGTTAAGAAGCTAAAGCCAGACGCTTCAGAGGCTCTTTTGTTAGCTTCACGTTGTCAGCATATTTGCCGCTGGGAAGTCCCACGTACTACTTACCCAATGGGCCGCCCAGGATACCTGAAGTGGCGCAGTGATTTAAAGCTGTTTCATGCTGATAAGGCAGGTGAGTTGCTCAAAGAAGTCGGTTATGATGACGAAATCATAGCCCGCGTTCAGCAACTCAATTTGAAGAAAAATTTATCTACTGATAGTGAATGCCAGACGCTCGAAGATGCACTTTGCCTGACTTTCATGCAGTATCAGTTCGATGATCTCATAGCTGACACTGAAGAGAGGAAAATGATCAAAATTGTCCAAAAAACTTGGGGTAAAATGAGCGAACAGGGTCATACGGAAGCGCTGAAGTTAGATTTCTCTGAAGAGAGTTTAGCGATTGTGCAGAAAGCGCTAGAATGATTTTTTGTGTCTAACAATTAGGAGAGTCTAAGCTTATTTATTATTGTTGAGCGGGCATGATTTGTATAGCTGCAAAAGTTTCCCTGTATAGTCGTTAGATAGTTCTGGCATAGATAGAGGAGACCAGTTACGAGGGAGATATGAAACATGTCATTCTCGGGTCTCTCTTAGCTATTAGCAGCCCAATTATTGCCGAGGAAAAAGCTGTAAAGGTGATGGCTTATCCAGCGGAAAGTCCAGAGTGGGTGAAGCTGAAAACAGCGGCGAGCCGATATGTGAAAGCTTTCAATGATAAGGACGCCGCCGCAGTTGCTGCATTGTTTGTTAAAAATGGTGAGATCCTTCTACACGAGGACGTGAAGATCGCTGGGCATGACGCCATTGAGCAGCACTACTCACGTGTTTTTGACAGTAGTTATGGGGCGAAGGTTGCTTTAGAAGCAACTTCAGTACGTTTCGTGACCCCAAGATTGGTGGTGGAAGAAGGATCCGTTCACTATATTACCGCTGATGATGAGGTCTCTACTCATTTGTATATGGTCATTCTTTCTCTGCAGGACGACGGGGAATGGCGCATTGTTCAATCTAGAAACCGTGAAGTCACTGACCAGGTAGCTTATGATAAGTTGAGCGACATAGAGTGGCTAATAGGTGACTGGGTTGCTTCAACTGGAGATAATGGAAAATTTACTATGAAGTTTCGTTGGGAGCCATCAGGAGCCTGGTTGATTGGTCGTGGTCGGTATTCTTCACCTGACACTGAGCCAGTTACCATGACTGTACGCATCGGTTGGAATTCCGCAGTGAATAAAATCATCTCATGGACATTTGATTCTGAAGGAGGGTTCTCCAAAGCGGTATGGACGGAGGGAACTGATAAGTGGGTGATGAAGGCTCATGGCGTCAACGGTGGAGGTCAGAGTACTTCGAGTACTCAGTCAATTGAGTTGATTGACACTGAAGCAGTGCTTTGGAACTTCACCAGCCGTGTCATCGGAGACGATATGCAAGATGACCGGGCTATCAAGCTCGTTAAAACACCACCCCAACCATTTTTAACCCCTAAATCAAAGTAAGAGGATGAAGTTTAGTTTAGAGGCTACCTGTCGTAAGCAATTGTTATGGATCATGGCATCGACCATTGTAACGATGCCCATATTAGAAGCTCGCGGTAGCGGTAGAGGTGGTGTTCGCGGTGGCGGTGGGCGTAGTACCGCAGCTAGGCCGACACACCGTACTCCGATGACTGGGTCCAGGGCCAAGCCAGCTTCGAGGCCATCAACACGACCTTCCACTAGGCCGACAACGAGACCGTCTCAACCTTCTGCTAGACCAAGCACGCGTCCGTCACAGCCAAGTTCTAGACCGAGTACGCGTCCAAGTACTCGGCCTTCTCAGCCGTCAACTAGGCCCTCAGTGAAGCCAGGTGATTTAAAGTACGCGAAGCCAGCGGTGGGCGTTGACGGACGCCCTATGACTCGTCCAGGTCAAGGAGGGGTTGGAACGCGACCCGTCACCCGTCCCGGCCAGGGAGGAGTTGGAGTGCGACCTGGAACTGGCAGGCCGAGCACTGGTCGCCCTAGTACTGGAAGACCTAGTACTGGAAGACCTATTGCAAAACCACCGATTACAGGACGACCGGGGAGTCCAGGTGCAGGCTTAGCGGGAGGAAACC
>NZ_JBDOPO010000287.1:0-3206 GCF_039830215.1 Rubritalea sp.
ATCTGGATCTGCGCTCCTCATCCAGTAGAAGGAAATTATCGGTCATGGCTTTGAAGAAGCAATGACCTAACTAACAGACCAAAAACACAATTTTTCTGTCAGAGCCGAAATAGCAACTCTCATTTGATGAACTCTGGCTCAAGAATCATAGGGGCATATACATCTAATTTTTTTGTTCTCGCGAATCGGAGGCTACATCATATGTTCGTAAATGCTAATTTAGGTTTGGGCTGCAGCAGCTTTTCGTAGGGCTTCCTGGTAGACGCTCCATGGGGTTTGATTTGATAGCGATTGGTGCCTTCTTCGGTGGTTATAGAACTCTATTCAGTTATCGACCAAAGCTTCTAGTTCTGGTAGATTGCTGTAGCTCCAGAACCTGATTTTCTCATACTGGATACTCCGCCAGAGGCGTTCGATGAACACGTTGTCTCACCACCACCCTTTGCCTTCCATACTCACTTTGATCCCACTTGTAGCCTTGGCGCAATGCTCCGCGACAAAATGCTGTATCCATCGTGTTGCACACTTCCCATGAAAGTACTGCAGGCGTGTGCCAGTCCACCACAGCAATCAAGTAAGCGACACCTCTAGGCATTGGTATATAGTGATGTCATTACACCAGACTTCATCTGCAGCCGCTACAGGAGTTTCTCTGAGTAGGTAAGGATAAATATTATCAGCCTTCCCAAGCTTGCTGGTGTTAGATCTGCTCAAAAAGCACAACCATTCGAGACTCTAACTCCCTTTTCCACTGACTGATCTGGGACGGTGCTATATCACTTTCCAGGTCTATGTCGTGTACTGAGTGAATCCCCTTAAGAGCTTCGGTGGCGACATGTGCTTTAAGTTCAGTACTAAGGTGTCTTTTCTTACGTTTTATCTCTCTGTTTTTCGGTCATAAAGCCACCGATAAACAGTCAGATATTCTATATACCTACGGCAGCGTCTTAAGGGACCACTTCAAACGACAACGGCCCATAAATCGTTAGCCGTGACTTCAAGGCCTTTATTAATATCTGCGATATGACTCACGTAAAAACCTCCCTTGACTAGCCTCAGTCTAATGGGAAGTTAGATCGTTGGCACAGCAGCATCAAAACAGAAGGTACTCGTGGCAACAGTCAACTAGATCTAAGCCCGCTCAAATTCAAAGCCTTGGCTGAGCAATGGCAGTGTTATTCTCCAACTGAGTGTAGTTGTAAACGCCAAACAGCAGGCTGCTTACCCCGAGCCCACCCAAAACAACCCAACTTAATTCAAGGCCACTTTGTTCTATTAACGCTGGCTCAGCGCAGTAAGAGTGTCATAGTGGCAAATATTTGATAAGAATGAGTGGCGTCGGCCCGTTTACTATATTATGAATTCTCAGAACATCGATTTATGACTGAACACGATTACACAATCTCCTTAAATTATCAGCATCGTATCCGCTTCACGCGTGACGCCTTTTATGAGGGAAACCGCATGTTAGCGCGTTTATTGCAAACAAATAGCCATGCTAAGCTTTTGATATTTTTGGAAGACTCAGTCGCTGTTGCATTTCCTAAGTTGGAGCGGCAAATTGGAGAATATTTTGGCAGTACGCCAGGATTGGAGCTCAAGCGCGTGGTCATTGCGCCTGGTGCTGAAATTTGTAAACGAGACGAGAAAGTTCTGCATTCGGTGTGGGACGCAGTGAATGAGGAAAAGATTGATCGTCACAGCTATATTTTTGCCATTGGTGGTGGTGCATTCTTGGATGTTATCGGCTTTGGCGCAGCTACTTCTCACCGCGGAGTTCGTTTCGTGCGCTTCCCGACGACGACACTTTCTCAGGATGATTCCGGAGTCGGGGTGAAGAATGGTATCAATGCTTTTGGTAAGAAAAACTGGCTAGGATCATTTGCAGTTCCTTATGCAGTTGTGAATGATTTTACGTTCTTACACACACAGCCAGAGGATGTCCGCCGCGACGGATTGGTCGAGGCAATCAAAGTCGCGTTGGTTCGCGATGGTGCGTTTTTTGATTGGCTAGAAGACAATGTTAAATTGCTTGTGAAATTACGACCTCACGCTCTTGAAGAAGCCGTAGAGCGCTCGGCTATTTTACATGCTGAGCATATTGCCCATGGTGGTGACCCCTTCGAGCTGGGCTCTAGCCGACCGTTGGATTACGGCCACTGGGCCGCACACAAGCTTGAGCAACTGACAGATTTTGGAATGACTCACGCGCAAGCTGTGAGTGTTGGGTTGGCACTAGATACATTGTATTCATGGCGCACTGGCCGACTTGAGGAAAAAGATGCCAAGCGCGTTTTAGCCTTACTTCATGGACTTAAGCTCCCATTGTATCATGAGGGCTTTGAACTCAAACATGAGAATGGCCGCCGCAAGCTCTTTGATGGTTTAGAGGAATTTCGTGAACATCTCGGTGGCGAGCTCACAGTTCTACTTCTACGTGGAGTAGGTAAAGGGGAAGATGTGCATTTCGTGGATGAGGCTGTGGTCGAATACTGTATGCAGATGCTTGAACTCTATGCTGCGGCTTCTACTTCAGAAGAACGAGAGAAAGTATTTCATTAATAGCTGCGCTCCAATTAAGAATTAGTAGATTTAGCCTGCTTGACGCGGTGTCATTTTTAGTTAGAACATATTTATATGAAGCGTGTTGTTGTTCTTAATGTGGTTGGACTGACAAAATCGGTTCTTGGAGAAAACACACCGAGAATCAACAGCTTCCTCGCACAGGGCCAGATATCTACTTTCACACCGGCATTTCCTGCTGTGACTTGTACCGCTCAGTCGAGTTACGTGACGGGCAAGCGTGGGTCTGAGCATGGCATCGTGGCCAATGGCTGGTATGACCGAGAGGCTGCCGAGGTGAAGTTCTGGAAGCAGAGTAACCATCTTGTCCAAGCGGAAAAAATTTGGGATACGCTACGTCGTGAGATTCCAAATTTTACCTGTGCTAAGCTATTTTGGTGGTATAATATGTATGCCTCTGCCGATTGGACGATCACTCCGAGGCCTATGTACCCAGCGGATGGCAGTAAGGTGTTTGATGTCTACACCCAGCCGATGGAAATGCGCGAGCAAATCAAGGCAGATTTAGGTGACTTCCCATTTTCCACATTTTGGGGGCCAAATGCCAGTATACCCTCTTCGCAGTGGATTGCTGAGTCGGCAAAGTGGGTTGAGGAAAAACACCAACCGACATTGAGTTTAGT
>NZ_JBDOPO010000109.1:0-3199 GCF_039830215.1 Rubritalea sp.
AGCTCAGCGCCAATTACCTTACCCCCCCGCATAGTTAGCGAGTTTGCGGTTGATCTACGATGAGCTGGTGGAGGCCCCAAAGGAAGGTATCTTCATAGATGACTCACCTCAGTGGCTATTGCCATGGCCGGGGAAGGTTAAAAGATGAACTATTTTTATCATAGCTGAAATCTAGTGAAAAATGTAGAACTACCAACTTATGAAGTGGGAGGTTGTAGATTATAAAATTGATGCACTCATTGAACGCTCTAAAATTTAGCAATTACGAATGGGTGATTTTGTTTTGTGGTCCGCAGAATAAGAAAGTTGAAATAGATCTAGCGAGCGTCGCTTCAACAAAATTGGAAATCACCCGAATCGACAAGAGCGCTAAAGATAATCTCGACTTTGACCTCTCCTTATATCTAGCTCGCTACCATGAGCTCGTGGACGAAAATGTAGAATTCGTGGTATTCTCCAATGGTAGTGGATTAGATGGAGTCGTGGACCAGATGACAACTCTTGGGTCGGAAGTGCAAAAAGGGTGAGGCCAGCTGCTAAGAAATCTGCCAACTCTGCGACAAACATCGGCATCTAAAAAAGTAGTGAAGAAGCGCCCAAAAAAGGGGGGACTGAACAATCCAAAATGAGTGCTCAAAAAATGATGAAGGCTAGAATTCAGGCTTTGAGGGTATTCCAAAAGTCCCCAGCAAAAGCGTAGCCGAATAAAGAGAAATCACTTCAACATTGACTGAAGAGGACTTGAGTTGTTGATCTCGATATAGCCATTGAATTGGTGGGTAGCATGAAATGGTTGAAATATTTTTCTGTGGAAAATAGCAAAATAGTTGACTCATTAGACTAAAGTGGAGTGGAGGTTTGAAAAATAAATAATGTTAGATAAAAAAGATTGAATATTAGTAAACGTATCCTTAGAAGTATAAGTATTGCCTATGGGGGCAGTTGCGCAGGGTCTTCAACCTAAAGTAGCCATAGAATGACACCGATCGAATACATTGGCCCAATCCCCCAGAAAAAGAAACGCAAACCGGTACTTGGCGGTTGGGTTATTCTGCTGATGTCTGGGCTATTCGTCTCTTACTTTGCTTGGCCGACTTTTGCGGATTATGTGAAGATCCAGCAAGATGTTGCGACGGTAGACAAGGCTAGCATGGCGATTGATTATTTGATCGAGAGCGAGAGTTTTGGTGAGCGTTTGGCTGGAGCAGCTTTGAAGCGCACGCAAACTCCTAGCACTTATGATGGAGCCTACTACTCGATTGCCTACCCAATGGGTGATGTTCCCGAGGGTAAAGGAGTAGGTGCTGATGTGTTAGTGCGTGCTTACCGCGCAGTAGGTATCGATCTGCAGCAGCAGGTACACGAGGACATGCGTGACTACTTCCGTCTCTATCCACAGCTTTGGGGTCACAAAGCCCCTGATACGAATATTGATCACCGCAGGGTTCCTAACTTACAGCGTTTTTTCGTTCGTAACGGACTAGAGATTCCAGTAACTCGTGTACCTTCTGATTATAACTTTGGTGATATTGTGGCGTGGCGCTTACCCGATGGCGAAACGCACATTGCTGTGATTGTTCCCGGGCCAGGTGCTCGGCGTGATGAGCGCTGGGTTGTGCATAATCAAGGGGCTGGTACCATATGGGATAATGCATTGTTAGACCATGAGATTGTGGGCCACTACCGGTACGGCAAGTAATTCTGGCTTAGATCCTCATTTAGACAAGATTCTGTGTGAAATTAATCAAGTCATAGAAGAGATTTGTATAGTCGGGCGGCTTGCAATTAGCCATAAACCGCTATAGTACTTGCCTAGATCGTTAATGATCTAAAATTCACCACAAACAAATTTTTTAAACACATGGAAAGCCTAGCAATTATGACATCTGGAGGCGATGCCGCCGGAATGAACCCTGCAGTAAAAAGTGCGGTTGACTACGCTCTTAAAAAAGGGTTCAAACCATTTCTTATTCGTAATGGCCTTCGTGGCATGATTGATGGAGATATTGCAGAGGCAAAGAGAGAGGACGTCTCAGGAATCCTCCACCGTGGAGGCTCAGTACTGCGCTCTTCACGTTCTAAGAGATTTTTTGAATACGAGCACCGAAAAACGGCGTATGACAACCTCCAAAAACTTGGAATCAAGAAGCTGATCGTCATCGGTGGTGACGGATCCTTTGCGGCCCTCAATCAGTTTCATGCTGACTTCGGCGTCCCCTTTGCAGGTATTCCAGCAACAATCGACAACGATATTCCCGGCACGGATTATTGTCTAGGTGTTGATACAGCCTTGAATATGATTCGTGATAGTGTCGACTCTATCCGAGACACTGCTACTTCTTTTAGCCGTGCATTTGTGATCGAAACTATGGGGCGCCACTGTGGTTACCTCGCAATGGTTAGCGCCCTATCTAGTGGTGCTGAAATCTGTATTGTTCCTGAGCTGGAGTATGATTTAGACGCTATTGGTGAACGCCTCCGCAAGGATGTCAAAGATGGCCGAGGTTATATCCTGGCTATCGTAGCGGAAGGCACCAACATGGCTGAATACCTCACTCGCTGGATCAAAGTGAACCTCAACATGGAAGCGCGACTCACTGTTCTTGGGCACGTCCAGCGCGGTGGTTCGCCAACAGTGCGTGACCGTATCATGGCCTATAAGTTTGCCGTGAGCGCTGTGGATTCACTGCTTGCAGGTAACACTAACAAGATCATGACCTACAAGGATGGAACCTTGGGCACTGAGGACATTGAAACAGTAAATAGCACCAAGGTTGAACTCAACCATGGCATCCTGGAGCTCTGTGAGCATCTCAGTAAGTAAGCTACGATCTCAGGCGACTATCTAAAGCCAACGCTATGAATGTGTTGGCTTTTTTTATGCCTATCTAGATAGATATTGGAATACTGGTTTCTTCTTGGTTGTCAGAGATTCGACTGGGTCTAACTACTTGGTGATCCCAAAGCCTTATTAATCCGGCAACCTTAAAGGTGGCATGGATTCTGCTCTAACAAAATCATCAAGTTGAAAGATGCTCGAAGCCTCAGCCCCCTTGAACTAGAGGAACGACTTAAGCAGGCTGTGAAGCTTAGTGAAAGAGGAATGAAGTATAGCGATATTTCTGAAATCGTAGGAGTTAACCGCAACAAAGTCTCTGAATAGTATAAATTGTGGCTCTCCGGTGGATTCAAAGCTCTC
>NZ_JBDOPO010000121.1:0-3194 GCF_039830215.1 Rubritalea sp.
CCAAGCCTTTTCTATGCATGGAAAAAGAAGCGCTGGGGCTGCGCAACGGACGATCGAGCCGTAGGCGAGAGCGGGAGTGGAGCAGCCACAGAGCCTTCGACCGCCGAGCTAGCCGACGAGGTACGCAGGCTGCGTTAAGAACTGGCGAAGTCGCATAGACGGGAAGAGATCTTCAAAAAGGCTGCGCTCATATTGGGAAACGACCCTCAGGACGGCATCTGCTAATCAATGATTTGAGGACACAAAACCCAAGCTATTCCGAGTCAGTACTTTGCTCCAATTTTGGTGTGTCACGCTCTGGCTATCAGCACTTCAATAGCGAGCCGATGACCCAAGCGCGAATCCAGAAAATTAGGCTAACAGCCGAAATCAAAGCCATTCACAACGATAAAAAACTACGTGTTTATGGCTCGCCTAGAATGAGATCCTAACTCAATGACAGAGGCTTTCAGTGCTGTGAAAACGCCGTTGCCAGTCTGATGCGTGAGCTTGGGATAGAAGCACGAAGAGCAATGCCATTTAAGGCTAAAACAACCAAGGTTGATCACGCTGCGAAATACAGCCCTAACAAGCTAGAAAGCCAGTGAGCAACAAGTTTTGGTCTCTGATATAACCTACATTAGAACCAAGGAAGGCTGGCTATATCTAGCAGTTGTTATGGATCTCTTCTCACGAACGATTATCGGCCATCAGACCGGCTCAGCAATGCCTGCAGAAATCGTAACCAGGAGCTTAGAGCTAGGAGTTTCAGATTGGATGCTAGACACCACCCAGACGACTTTTCACTCGGACAGAGGCATCCAGTACACAAGTCAAGCGCTCAAAGACCAGCTGGCCGTACTTGGGATGGAGCAGTCGATGTCAGCACAAGGCAATTGCTACGATAGTGCCAGCTGTGAAAGCTTCTTTAGCTCAAACAGCGCAAGCTCATGCTAGACTGCGGCTATTTCGAAAGCAGCAGAGAAGCTCGACTCGCCTTGTTTGAGCACATTGAAGGGTACTACAATACTCAGCCTAAGCACAGCTCGTTAGGCAACCTATCCCCAATGCAGTTCCTAGCTACATTCCAACCTTGAAAAAGCAGCCTAACTAACCTAAGCAATAATCAAGATACTCCCTGTACGAAATTCGTGGGGAAGCTCATAAAAATTTACTAAAAAAAACAGTGCTTTTGGGTGCATTTCACAACATTTACGTAATTAATTTGCCTTATTAAACACGAATAAAAAAAGCCTCGACCCATTGGATATAAGGACTGAGGCTATAATTATTAGGTAAATATACTGGAGGCGGAGGCGGGATTCGAACCCGCGAATACAGATTTTGCAAACCCGCGCCTTAGACCACTTGGCCACTCCGCCATCAGTATAGATACGCTGAAGGAGAACCTTCAGTGCGGGGATTTGATAACTCTACGAGCCCCTCCTGTCAACTACTCAATGGCAATGTTTTTACGCACATCTGAGAAAACTTGAGTAATCCCTTGAGCAATAGCAGCAAAGGAAAGTTCAATTTCTTCTATGGTAATGCTGAGAGGGGGTAAAAAGACGATAGTATCGAGCACTGGGCGTGTGAGCAGGCCAAATTTGCGTGCGGCTAGGCAGACTTTTTCTCCGATCCGTAGGTCTTTTGCATACGGTGATCCATCGCTTTGGCGTAATTCTATACCTGAGACCATCCCGCATTGGCGGGTTTGCCACACTTCTGGCTGTGAGTACTCTAGCTGCTGGAGGGATTGCTTTAGGCACTCAATTTTCAATGGGAGTTGCTCGAGGACCTTATCACTGGAGAATAGGTCTAAAGAAGCGATTGCAGCGGCACAACCTAGAGGATTCGCGGTGTAGCTATGGCCGTAGTAAAAAGCATTTTCACGTCCCCCGCTGAATCCATCATAAATTTCTTCACGTACCATGGTAGCGGCCATCGGCAGATAGCCAGCAGTGAGGCCTTTGGCTAAGCAGAGAAAATCCGGCACGACTTGCTCCTGCTGGCAGGCAAACATGGTGCCGGTGCGGCCAAATCCGGTCATGACTTCGTCTAAGATCAGATGAATCCCCTGCTCTTGGGTGAACTCACTGAGTTCGGAAAGCATGCCCTGTGGCCAGACGAGCATTTGATTCACTCCTTGAACTAATGGCTCTATCACAACTCCAGCCACTCTATCAAGATGCTCTAAAGCTCGTAGTTCGTCGATGTCGCGAACGAAGCGGACAGTCATGCCAAATTTCCGAAAGCGGGAGAAAAAGGCTTCAACTCCCCCGAGAGATGCTGCGCCCATTGTGTCACCGTGGTAACAATTGATAAAGGCCACGAACTCACAGCGCTCTGGCTGGTTAGTCTGCATTCTATACTGCAGAGCCATTTTTAGTGCACACTCAATAGCTGTGGAACCGTCATCAGAAAAGAAGGTGCGTGACAGCGTGCTGCCTGAGAAGAAGTCAGCTAACCTAGCAGCCAACTCGGCAGCCAAAGGGTGCGAATAACCTAGAAACGAAGTATGAGCCACATTGCCGAGCTGAGCAGACAGAGCGGCATTGAGCTGCGGGTGCGCGTGGCCGTGGATATTGGTCCAGATCGAGGAATTCCCATCGATATAACGATTGCCGTTTGCGTCAGTGAGCCAGACACCATCGCCAGAGACAAGCATCACGGGTTCGTGCTCAGGTTTAGTCCATGCATCTTGGGCGGTAAAAGGGTGCCAGCAATGCGCCTTATCCTTGACTATCCAGTCTGCAAGTTCCTCATTCATTTATCTGCATGAGTATGCAAATTTCTATGGTCTAGCAAACCTAATTGGATCCATAGCTTTAGATTTGTTCTCTTAAAGTTCCTTCACTTGCACATTTCTTTTCGGATCAAAGGTTGTTTTGTGTTGGGTGAATCTGACTCGCTGATGAGCTGGTCTTGAAAAATTGAACAGGTTACTAAGTCAAAATACGATAAAGTAACCAATGAAAAGAAGACGTACATGTAGAGCAAGATTTGACAGCAACGTTGCTATCGGGACGCTGCCTATGCTGCTGCCGTTCCATGAGATAGCCAACAAATATCAGATTCACATCAATCTTTTAACTTATGAATGGGGCGGAAAATTAGGCAGCATAGGATATTTTTGATGAGTTGAAGTATTTCTGAATCCTCGTCTGCCTCTTAGCCAAACTCCTGACTTGAGTTTTAACCTGCTCCTTGAATTT
>NZ_JBDOPO010000106.1:0-14300 GCF_039830215.1 Rubritalea sp.
CTGTATCCAGCGGATCAGCAACTTCGTTATGTCCATATTGCGCTTACCTTTGAATCCTCCGATATCACATGTGCCGTACGGCATAGCGCCCAAACTCCAGTTCAGCATATCTGTAGGTGTTTTCTTCAACGCCTCCCAGCTTGATCGAATATCACCCGTCCAAACCGAGGCTCCAGTACGGGCAAGGCCCGGCGAGAACGCACGATTCAGGCTCCAGTGTCGAGCATTCGGGCGGTACTTAGCGAGTGCGTTTACCTGTGCCAGATTCCAGTTGGCATACAAACTATATGAAGCTTCTCCCTCATCATTCCACCAACCATCGACACCGTCCTCAAAAAGAGACTTGTTCTGCTTACCGTACCACTCACGGACCATGGCCTGCTTGAAGTCCAAATCCTTTGAGTGTATCCCGCGGATACGGGGCTCGCCTTCCGGCGTATGGTTAAGCAACATCCCTTTCTTGCGGCACTCCACCAACAAACCGGCATTCGCCAGTCGCGGCTTACGGATCATAACCGTATGTACACCCTGTTCACGGTACTTCTTGATCTGATTGGCCGGCTCGGGAAAAAGCTTTGCATTCCATCCGAAGTCTTTGAAGTCAGGATTACCTTTGTAGGTGTATTTGTAGTCAGGAGTATCTGTATAACATTCAAAATCGTAGATGAAGGCATCGACCGGCAGTTTACGGTCAATGAAATTTTTAAGAACATCTTCAATGTAAGCTCGGTCTTCCCAGCCCCAGCGACATTGCAGATATCCGAACACCCATTTTGGCGGAACCTTCGGGCGTCCAGTAATTTGCGTAAATGAATCCAGCGCCTGGTAAAGATCTGTAGCCGGCATAATATACAAGTCGCCTGATTGACCGGCGAACGACCACTTGATGGATCCTTCTGCGGACTTGTCTTCCCAGCTGGCAGGAGCTTCGTCGTCACCTGACACGCCGAGCAGCGCGTATCCAGCAGTAGTCCAGTAATAAGGTATAAGAGCCTTACCGTTGCCCTGTTTACTGTCTCCCATTTTCTGCATGAGATTGGATTCAAAATTTCCGCAACCGTACCCAAAGAACTCGCGCTGACTGTCCCATCCGACGTTAACGGATACTATAGACACGTCCTCCGCAGTGGTCTTTTCGCCGATCGACTGAAGTGGAATGATAGTCTCTCCCTTGGCATTGAGGACCATCCACTGCTTTGTTTCGGACTTAAACAGCAGCTGCCCTGCCGCGGATTTCACACCGACCAAACCATCTTTTTCTACCGTTTCCCATGTTGCAGGAGAAACAACAGACGTCTTATCCAGGAATATACTTGGATGAGCCTTAGGTGCGCCAGCATACGAAACGCTCAGTCTGAATGCGCCTGAAGGCGTGACGGCCAACTCGGCCTGTCCACCGTTCAGTTGAACAATGATACCCTGGGCGGTTTTTTCCGATTTCGCGGCCGCAACAGCCTGGGAAACCTGACTGAACAGCGTGAGCATGCTTAACGCAGCTAATGATAACGACTTTCTCAACAACATAATTTTCTCCTATTTCATTTATTTATAAATTATTGGTTATTTCTTCTGCACATATTTTTCACCTTTGACCTATAGTCCTTTTTGACAATTCGCGCTCCATTTTTCAAATTCTTTTTTGAGAGAATCGACAAGTTCCGGCTTTTGATCTGCAAGATTATTCGTTTCGGTTCTGTCTTTTGACATATCGTAAAGTTCCCAGGGACCTTTATTGAATGAAACCAATTTTAACTTTCCTTTTCGGATGGCTCTGCCATCTCGGAAATCGAATCCCATTGTGTATTTTCTTTGAGCGAGCTCTTTCTGCGAAAAACCTGGTACTAGACTCACTCCTTCAATTGGCTTCGTTTTGTTACCTTTAAACTTTGCCGGATACGTTTGTCCTGATAAATCGAGAGCCGTACTCATTATATCAACCAGATGAACCGGTTCATGATTCCAGCCTCCTTTGGCAGTAATCCCTTTGGGCCAATAAGCCACCATGGGTGTACAAATGCCACCTTCATGACTGGTCGCTTTATGTTTAGCCAGAGGTGTATTCACTACTCGCGCCCAATCGCGACCGATGCACTCATAGCTCATCACACTACCCATTTTTTCATCGCCAGTGGGCTTATAGTTTTTGAAACCTTTTACTACGCGCTCATGACTTCCGCCATTATCTGAGAAGAATAAAATCAACGTATTCTCGAGCTCTCCCTGTTCTTGTAGTTTGCTTATAACTCTTCCAATGTTCTGATCCATATTGTCGACCATTGCAGCATGAATCTCCATGCGCTGCGCTTCCAGCTTACGTTCTTTTTCTGAAAGCCTTTCCCATGCTCTGATCTTTTCTGAGGCTAAAGGGGCTGTTTCAGGGTCAATAATTCCCTTTTCAATCATGCGCTTATATCTTGCTTCACGAATTTTCTGATAACCTGCATCATAAGCACCTTTGTATTTAGCAATGTCTTTTTCCGGCGCGTGTAAAGGCCAGTGAGGTGCATTATAGGCCAGATAGAGAAAGAAGGGTTTATCTTCGCCTTTATATTCATTCAGCCAGGAAATTGCATTGTCCGTGATAGCATCCGTCATAAAATAACTCGGATCTTCAGGCACATACGTTTTGCGCCACTTGTCATCCACCATCCATTCATACGATTTAATGTGAGGAAATTTTCCTCCATCCTGCAGTTTGTCTCCCGGATTCCAGAAATTACAAGCACCACCTTGAAAACCGTAAAAACGATCAAAACCTCTTTTTGGTGGGCGAACTCGACTATGGTTCTTGCCGCTCCAAAGAGTTCTATAGCCGGCATTTTGAAGTACCTCTGAAATCAATGGCCCGGCATCATAATTAGCGGCATTAGTCTTAGCTGTTACATAGCGCCCGGTCAACAGGCTTGAGCGGCTTGTATTACACTTCGATGTATTGTACATCTGCGAATAACGCAGGCCGTTTGCCGCCAGCTTATCGAGATTCGGCGTCTTAATCTCACTACCGTAACAGCCTATATCCGAATAGCCCATGTCATCGCACATAATTACAATAATATTGGGATGTTGATCTGCCCATGCCGTCAGTGTTAATCCAATTGTTACCGCAGTAACTGCTAAACATTTCAAAGCTTTCATTTATTACATCTCCATTGAGTTAGTTATTCTGCTTCTTAATACGTAAAGGACAGGCCTTACATACTAATTCTGGTACAGGAATTACTTCTTCTTCTTTTTCTTTTTCTTTTTACTCTTTGTCGAAGTTTTACAAAGATGAGCTTTTTCACTCCATTCCAAGTTGCGGTCAAAGAGTGTTCCATAGTGCTTATATTTGTGATACGGGACGGCTTCATTTTTCCACATTGTTACTGCATTATCATATTTTTGACGTAGCTGTTCAAGCTGTGGTGCATGCTCAGGATTTGCGGCTAGATTAGTCATCTCAAACGGATCCTTGTTGAGATGATACAATTCCTCGGTCGGTTCAAAACCTTCGCCACCGTACGACCAGTAGATATATTTCATATCTTTAGTTACCACCGACAAGCAGCGTGTAGCTTGCTTCCCCCAGACATTGATGAGTGATACAGAGTCATGAATCGATGATTTAGGATCCTTGTAGATATCCATTAAATTTTTTCCATCCATATTCTCTGGTGCCTCAATTCCAGCCAAGGCGAGCATGGTCGGAGCAAAATCAATACTGGCAGTAAGAGAATCAGCACGCAGCATCTTACCGCTATTCGGCGCACGCGGATCGTAAATAATCAGTGGAACTCGTGTGGATTCTTCGTATGGTAAAACCTTGGAAGCATAACCATGTGAACCACAGAAGAAACCATTGTCAGAAGTGTAAATAATCACCGTATTATCAGCGACACCACTTTCCTCGAGTTGTTTGATAACCATTCCTACAGCAACATCAATACCGTAGACCTGCTGATGATATGTCGCCATAACCTTATCGTAATGTTTATCATATCCCCAGGATTCAAAGCGCTTGTATTGGCGATCCTGCTTACTCTGTTCTGATAGGTGCTCTGCGTATTTGCGACCGTAGTTTGCCGGTTTTGTGAATACTTTGCCTTTATAGATATCATCAAAGCGCGGGTCAGCAGTTGCTGGTTTATGCGGGGCTTTAAAGCTGATTGACAAGCAGAACGGCTGACCTGCAGTCACAGAGTCCTTGATGAAGTCCTGACCAAATGCTCCATAGGACAATGTGGAGTGTGGATATTCCTTTGCATAACTCGTCATCGATACGTTGCTAGCCGTTTTGTAAAAAGTCTGCGAAGGGCCTCCGCCCCAGCGATCAAAATCATTGCTGGGAAGCGGGAGCGGTCCACCATCCACTCCGTCTTGGATATCAAAGCCAAACTTGCCGGCAAAGGCGGTTCGATAGCCATTTTTACGCAAGAGCATCGGATAGGATTTTTCCCAGATGGACTTAAGCATATCACCATGACCGAAGTTTGTACCCGTCTTGTATTCATACATCCCTGTCATTACTGTTGCACGACTGGCCATACAGATCGCTGTTGTAACGTAGTGGTTGTCAAATATCAGTCCGTCGTTTGCCAACGTATCAAGATTAGGCGTCTGTACATCTTTATTACCGTAGCACCCCATCGAATAGGTTGTCTGGTCATCAGACATAAGAAAAACTATATTAGGTTTCTGCGCATTGGCCTCAGCAGCCAATGCTACAACTGCTATTAGTGTTGTGAAAATCTGTATTTTGTAATTCTTGATCATAATTGTTGTTTACGATTTTTTCTTAGCTGTTTTCTTCTTCCCTGAATCCCTCTTCCAGATATCAATTTCTGCATCATTTTTCATTGCTGGGCCAGATGAACTTCGTCCATTCGCCACATAGCTTTCAAGCAGTTTTGTTAATTCAAAAACCACTTCTGGGAACTCAGCCTGCAGGTTATTCTGCTCATTTAAGTCTTTGCTCATGTCATAAAGCTGAACCTGCGGACCATCAGTTGTGTGCACCGGTTTTGTCCAGCCTCCCGAGCCTGAAGCAAGCAGCAGTTTCCACTTCCCCTTGCGAATAGCAAAATGACCACTTATGGAATGGTGAACGATTGCCTCTCGCTCACTCATAATCTGCTTTCCACGTATGGCTGGTAAAAAGCTGATACTGTCCTCGGCTGCATTATCCGGCAACTCATAACCGATAATATCAGCAACAGTAGCAGTCATATCGGACAAACCAATCAGCTGATTACAACGTGAACCCGGTTTGACACCACCATTTGACCACCTCAAGATGAACGGCACCCTATGCCCACCGTCCCACAAATCAGCCTTGGATCCACGCAAATACGCGCTAGGGTAATGTCCCTGTTCTTTTAGGTGGTCAAATTTACATTTTCTTGAAGTCCCATTGTCTGAGCTAAAGATGATAATGGTGTTGTCTCCCAGTCCATTGGCATCAATGGAGTCAATCACCCTACCGGCCATTCCGTCGGTCATCATTACAAAATCGCCATATTTCCCGAGTCCGCTTTTACCGATCCACTCTTCTGTGGGTAGAATAGGAGTATGCGGTGAACCGAATGGGACATAAAGGAAAAACGGCTTTCCGTTCTTTGCATCAGCGGCTTTTTTATTGATATAATCAACAGCAAAATCGGTTGTACGCGGCAGCATTTCAATGGGATCGATGATTTCAATAATTTTATCATCTTTACACAGTTCTTTCATACTCCGTGCGTGATGAAAGCCGAGCCATGTATCAAATCCACGTGTTATTGGTCCGTCGGGAATCGTTGTTCCTACAGTAGCTCTGGGTCCGTCGTAATGAAAATCCAAATGCCACTTCCCGGAGATTGCAGTTGAATACCCTCTCTCTTTGAGCATTTTTGCAAGGGTTAAGCGGTTTTCGGCAATAAGTGGCTCACCTGCGCCAGTCAGGACCCCTGTCTGAAGCCGAGTTCGCCAAGCATAGCGACCAGTAAGCAGAGCATAGCGCGACGGAGTACAGACCGATGAGGCTGTATGCGCATCGGTAAACGTCATCCCCTCTGTAATCAGCTTATCCAAGTTAGGAGTCGGGATCTTTCCCCGTTCAGGGTTAAGAGCTTGAACCTCGCCATAGCCCATATCGTCGGCATACATCAACACGATATTCGGCCGTTTCGTATCAGCTGCATTAAGCAGCGCTGTCGCAGCAATTATGCCCGCTATTATAAACTGTATCTTCATTTTTTTATCCTATGAGTTTTTCTTCGCCTCTGGAAGATTTGTTGTGAACATCACTTTGGTCATTTCCCTTCACACCCAAGCATTCGGCTTATTATTTGAGCTTCTATTTTGTAGCGGATTCTGGTTGTTTGGGAACATGGGCCAGACAGCTATTCAGGGGAATCGGTACGGAAGCGAGACGCTGCGAAGCCTGCTTTGCTGTATAGGTTTCACTCCAATGATTTATTGGCTCACGCGTAGCGCACAGCAAGCGGGTGCTCAATGGCGGTAGAGCTAGCGACGACACATTTCTTAGCTCAACAAGGTTGTCACCTTTGAGAGTGATGGTGTGCGGACATCCTCTTGGGGCTTTTAGTTTGAATAGCCATTTCCCAGCTTCGTCAGGAGTCGACTTTGCTGCCTCCCCACAGCCTCCAGTGGCCGTTACTTCGCCCCCAGAATCGGCCCACCCCCATACTCCGGCGTTGGTCTCGCGCTGGATCACCATGCCATCGGCAAAAAAGCCTGAAGGCTTTATATCAGCCACCAACACGGTGCTTATAGCTAAATATATAAATAAAATTGAACCCCTTACGACCATTTATCACTTAGGCATTAGTTTCATCACCGTATTGTCATTTATCTAAAGTATTTTTTAAATATCCAGTCTGGTTGCCAGCGGTCTCGGCGTTGTTTGAATTCGCTGTAATCCACTTCTTTTGCTTTGGGTGTATCGCTGTGCAGGGCTTGCTCGTCACCAAGTTTTTTTTGCCATTGCTGCATAGAATCCATCAACTTGGATGTGACATCTTCGGTTTCAGATCGTCCTGCTAGGTTGACCCTTTCCAAGGGGTCATTCTGAAGATCAAACAGCTGGGTGTGATTAATTTCAGGATAGACAAGGAGCTTCCAGCGCTCATCCCTGATCGATCTAATTTTACCGCTAAAGCCCATAAAAACGGTGTCCCTGATAGTGTCCCTCTTCCCTTGCCAGAGCGGAGCTAGATCCGCCGTATTGACAGCTGGAGCTTTGTTCACACCAGCCAGCTTGAGGAGTGTGGGATGAAGGTCGTGAATATACGTCAAGGCATGAGACATCTCCCCTTTAGGAACCTTAGGCCCGCGAATAATCAGCGGTGACTTCATGCTATGCTCGTAAAGGTTTTGTTTACCCATGAGCCCATGCTGACCAAGACTCAGCCCATGATCTGCAGTAAATATCACGTAAGTATTTTCTCGGTCTTCCCTATTCTCGACCGCCGCAAGCACTCGCCCGATTTGTTCATCCAAGTGAGTGATCAGCCCATAGTATTCGGCCATTTGCTGCTGAACCATCGCTTTAGGCCTTGGCCATGGAGCTAGGCTCTCATCTCTCATTGTGGGATGAAGCAATCCCGTATCGAATGGGTGCAGTGGCAGGAAGTTTTCAGGTACTGGAGGCAAGTTTTTATAGTACATCTCACGATAGGCAACTGGTGGGTTCCGGCTATCGTGTGGAGCAGTGAATGCCACATACAGAAAGAACGGATCTCCTTGTTCCTTTGAGAGAAAATCGACCGCAGCATCGGCAAACATGGTGCTGGAGAAACCTTTTTCGACTCGACGGTTCGTTAGTTTCCCATGCTTAATCTCAACGAGCGGCACTTCGATATGATTGCACATCCCTCCAAGAAAAACCGAACTGCCCGACTGAAAACTGCGCAACAGGGTTTGGGGACCGTTATGCCACTTGCCGACAATGTGTGAGTGGTAGCCTTGGCTGCTCAGCTCTGCTGGTAGTGTCTTTAGGCCGCTCCACTTCTTAGTATCCTCAATCTGCATCCAATGACGCCCGGTCATCAACATCGAGCGACTAGCCACACAGACTGCTCCACTGTAGGAACCTCCACAATAAGTCTGGCGAAATGAAAATCCGGCATCTGCTAAACTATCGAGATTTGGCGTCTTTATGTGTGGATTGCCAAATGCTCTAACTGTATTTGCCTGTTGGTCATCCGAAAAAAGAAAAATAATATTCGGTTTCTTGGGTGCCTTCGACTCCTCTTGCGCCATTGCCAGCGGTCCAGCTAGGCTCAGAATTATAAGTAAATCTTTCCACATTTTTCTCATGTCAATAATCTAGGCTCCGCATCATTTGCAGGATCTAGTAGGTAGGTAGGTGGGTAGGTAGGTAGGTATAGCAGTGTGTAAAATTGATGATCGATGTATAACATATTATCTAATGTCGCTGTAGGGATACAAACAGTTTAGATGACTATTTTTGGATCATTCCAATGTTTTAAAACGTCTAACTATCCTATAAAAATGCAGGTATCCATAGGCTAATTATGTTAAAGAAACTCGAATAAATTGATTATTCCAGCAGGTTTGGTAGCCAGAGCGAGATCGATGGGAAATAGCTGATCAACATCAGGGCGATGATCATCGCTATGTAAAATGGCACCATAGCTCTGGAAACACGAGCAATATTTCCCTTACCTACACTACATCCAACAAAAAGGCAGGTGCCCACCGGTGGCGTGCAGAGCCCGATGCAGAGGTTGGTGATCATGATGATTCCAAAGTGAACTGGATCTATGCCTAGCGCAGCGCTTACTGGGGCTAGAATGGGAGTAAAAATTAACACGGCAGGTGTCATATCCATGAAGATTCCCACAACCAGTAAAAGCACGTTGATGGTGAGAATGATGAGCAAGGGGTTTTCACTGATACCCATTAAGGCAGCGCTACAGAGCTGCGGGATTTGTTCGCTTGTTAGAAACTGGCTCATGGCTCGGCTTGAAGCCACGAGTAGAAGTACGACGGCTGATGTCCGGACTGCGCGGTAAAGTAGACCTTTGAGATCCTTCACTTTGACTTCACGGAAGCAAATGACGGCTAGGATAAACGCCCAAACCACGGCAATAGCAGAGGCCTCAGTGGGGGTGAACCATCCTTTGAGTATACCTCCTAGGACGACGACAACCAAGGTTAAGCTAGGAAGCGCCTTGAGCCCGCTGATGACTATCCCTTCGGCTGCTTCTTCGATCCCGCCTATACCTCGTTTTTTACTGATGAAAAAGCTGATCACCATGATCATCAATCCTACGAGGACACCGGGCATGATACCGGATAGGAAAAGTCGGTCGATAGAGATCCCGCCCATGGTAACAGCGTAAACAATCATGACATTGCTGGGAGGAATCAGTAACCCAGTGGTCGCTGAGCATGTGGTGAGCGCAATATTGAAATCACGGTCGTATCCCTTGCGGTTCATTTCTGGTATCAGTGTACCTCCGATGGATGACACTGCAGCTGCAGCCGAGCCGGAAATAGCCCCGAAGAGCATGCAGGTCACTGTGTTGACCCAAGCAAGACCTCCCGGGAATCGGCCCACGATTGAAGCTGCAAAATTGATCAAGCGTCGCGCTTGTCCACCCGCACCTAGAAATTCGCCAGCAAGGATGAAAAAGGGAATGGCTAGCAAGGTAAAACTCTCTGGTCCGGAGGCCATATCTGAAGCCACCGTGACAAGTACTTGCTCGTAGCCCAGTGCCCAGGCGGCAATAACAGTAACCGCGGCGAGGACAAAGGCGATCGGCACATCGATCACCAGCATGGCCACAAACAAAACAATCAGGATGACTAGGGCTATACTCATACGTCTGTGTTCCCTTCGGTTGAAATTGCGTTTGTCTCTAACTCTGTGTCCGCATCTGTCATTTTGTAAGTTTCTATAAGCATCCCGATATTAAAGAGCACGATGAAACATCCGTTGAACGGAATAGCTAGGTATTGCCAGGCTTTGTGGATGCCTAGAGTGGACATCATTTGTCCAGAACCGTAGCGCTCCATTGTGAGCTGAATACCACCCCAGACCATTACAGTTACAGTAAAAACAAGCACTAACAATAGAGATACAAGTCGAGTTATTTTGCGCGCCGATGGGTGCAATTGGGTCATCAGCAGGTTAATCCCGAGATGGGCTTTGTCGTAGTATGCGATAGCGGCACCGCAAAAGACTAGCCACACCAACAAAAACGTGGCGAGTTCCTCAGTCCAACGGATTTGACTTCCCAGCAGATAGCGCGAGCCGACGCCAAGCACGACATCAGCGATGAGGATGACAAACACGCCGATCGAGAACCAAGCTAGGAGCGCGTGTAAGAAACGGTTGAGAACATACATAGTAAAAAACGATCGGGCTATTGTTGCGTTGCTTGAATGCGGTCGTAGAACAGCTTGATATCACCTACTGCATGTTTTTCAACCACGGGTTTGACGGCTTCGCGGTAGGGTGCCGTGTCTACCTTGAGGATGGTAACGCCCTCGCTTTTCATTTCAGCCAAGGCTTTTTCGGTGGCTTCACCCCACAGTTCGCGTTGGTACGCTGAGGCTTCTTGCATCGCCTGTTTTACCCAATCTCGTTCTTGGTCATTGAGCCGTTGCCAGATTTTATCGCTAACTACTACCATGTCCGGAATGCGGGAGTGAGCATCAAGTGTGAGGTATTTACAGACTTCGCTATGGCGCGATGAGGTGATGCTCGGTGGGTTATTCTCAGCACCATCCACCACTCCTTGTTTGAGCGCGGTGTAGAGTTCGCCCCATGGAATTGGTGTGGGGGAACCGCCTAGCGCCTCTACTAGATCCATGGCTACAGGGTCGCGCATGACTCGAAATTTCTTACCTTTCATATCGGCTGGGCTTTTGATCGGATATTTGGAGTAAAAGTTCCGGCTGCCTGAGTCGAAATATCCTAGGCCGACAAGGCCACTTTTTTGTCCATCATCCCGCACGGAGAGGCGGTCGAGCAGTTCACTGCCGATTTCTCCCTCGAGTACAGACCAGTAGTGATCGCCGTCGTTAAACATATACGGCAAGCTAAACACCTTCATGAGACTGACAAAGTTACCCATCGGGGCAGCACTGGTTTTAGTCATTGCCAAGGTCCCAATCTGGAGCTGTTCAATACATTTGGTTTCATTACCCATTTGCCCAGATGGAAAAATGACGAGTTTCATCTTTCCGCCCGAGATTTCTTCAAGTCTCTCACCGAGGTGGACAATGCCAGCATGGACCGGATGGTTAGTGGCTAGACCATGGGCGAATTTTAGGGTGCGGGGTCTGCTTTGGCCACTGTCTTCGGAGAATTGATTGCGTGAGATTACGGCGAAGATCAGGCAACTGACAATACAGCCTATTAGAAGACCGGAGATAAAGAACGATGATGATTTTTTCATGATTTGGGTAACTTGGAGCGCTTAGCTAAAAGAGCGTTGTGTATTTGATGAGGAAATATTTATTGCTGAGTAATCTGCGGGAATGGTCATGCTGAAGGTAACCAGTGGCTTCACTTTCTTACCGATAACGGAGTAAATACGCTACAGCCAGTCCCTCTGCAATTGAGAGAAAGAGAGCTCTCTTGAAATTTTTGAGCCAGGCTTAGTAATGTTGACATATAGTAACATAAACACATACCCACTTAGACCGTATATCTCTGATTTACCAATGACCAAGAACCCGACCTGCCGATACAAAGCGCGCATTTGGCGTATCATTTTTTCTTTAGCGTTTTCTAGCTTTCCATAAATAATGCCTATTTGACTTTCAATTCTGCCAGCAGCTCAAGTGTATCTTCTCCATAAACTCTTGATGTTAGCAAAATAGAAAATTCAGCCTAAGATTAGGACGTCAATTCGGTGACATGGGCATTCTACCCATTGCTATTTTCTCTTCTTTTTTGCTTTTCGTTGCTGTTTGGGTGTCGGAGTAGATCTTAGCCACCCTGCATGCATCTCAGATAATTTGCTTACAACTTCTGGATATTTTTTACTAAGATCGGTCTTTTCAGTCTTATCAACATCCATGTTATATAAACGCCATGGAGACCCTTGATCACTCACTAGACGCCAGTTCTCATGGCGGATAGCCTTACCTTTACCATAGTTCCAAAAGATTGGTTTACCGCGCACCACCTCTCTCTTCTTAAAGATGGGAACTAGGCTCTGCCCCGGCATCGGTATGACTTTCTCTCCTTTAAATTCCGTGGGATATGTAGCACCACTGGCATCTATAAAGGTAGGCATCATATCAATCAAGTGACCTACTTTGTGAGATATACGATTCTTCCCATCGATTCCCTTCGGCCAGTATGCTATCAGTGGAGTACATGTCCCGCCTTTGTGAGCATTCGTTTTGAAGAGTTGAAAGGGTGTATTGCTCACATTTGCCCAATCAATTCCGAGTTTAGTATAGCGCTGCATAGAACCGATCTCGCCTTGATCTGCACCTGAATTATACGCCTTGAAACCACCGGAGTCACTACCGGGAGAACAGCCATTATCGGAGGCAAACAAGACAAGCGTATTATCCAACTCGCCTTGTTCTTCTATCTTATTAAGTACCCTACCAATATTCCGATCCATACAGTCAATCATTGCCGCATAAACAGCCATGCGCCGATCTTCTTTCACCTTCTCGGCTTGAGTCAACGAATCCCACTCTCGGTATGTCTGATTCGACAAAGGAAAGGATTCATCAATCAACCCCATTTCCTTCATTCGCTTATACCGAGCCTTACGGTAAAACCCATAGCCTTGCATGAATTTACCTGTATACTTTTCAACATCTTTCGGCCATGCCTGCAAAGGGTCATGCGGTGCCGTGTAGGCTAGATAAAGGAAAAACGGCTTATCCTCGTTTTTGTATTCCTCAAGATAATCTAAGGCATAGTTAGTGAAGTAATCCGTAGTGTAGAAGTCTTTTTCCTTTGGCGTGTAAGGAGCTAATGTTTTTCCATCGATACACCATTTACGGGGAAACATGGCTTTCTTATGCGCAGGCTCTACTTCTCCCGGCCGAGCTTTTCCCGGGTTAAAGTAATTGCATGCACCGTCACGCAGTCCGAAATAACGGTCAAATCCACGGTCGTAGAGATTATCCTCTCCATGATGCTTGCCGGCAGCAAGAGTCCGGTATCCGGCCTCGCGCAATACCTCAGCAAGCGTGACCGAGTTTTGCAGTTTCCCCGGCCCTCTTGCGATGTTGTTCTGCTGGGCATAAAGCCCCGTAAGCAAGCAGGCACGGGATGTAAAGCACTTGGCTGTATTATGCATCTGGGTAAAACGGATTCCATTTTCAGCAAGCCTATCCAAGTTCGGAGTCTCAATACCGCTGCCGTAACACCCCAGATCCGACCAACCAAGATCATCGGCCAGAATCATCACTATATTGGGCTGGTCCTGTTTGCCGTGAGCAAGAGCAGGAACCATTGCCGCGAGCAATAGAGCCAAGCGCCATGTAATTTTTTTATTCATTATCACAGTTAATTACTTATTTCTACTATCCTTAATGCCGGATTTTTTGGCGAAATAGGAGTTCATAGAATCTCTCCATTCCTCGGCGTACTTGACCTGTTCGCTGAGTCTTTTGCTCACGTGCTCGAACCGCTCATCATCAATCTCCCCCTTGAGAGTCTTCCAATCACTCAGATAGTTCTCGACCTGTTGCACTCCATCATTGTGTGCATCGTAAATATGTTGAATCACGGTTTTTCCTGACTTTAACTTGTGAGTATAAGGGAGATGGTGGAAGAATAGTAGTAATTCCTCAGGGCAGGTTTCGACATTCTTGTACATGTCATATACTGGCGGATGGTACTGCCCTGCGTAATGGCTATGACCATTGCTTGCTTTGGTTCTGTCGAAACCAACACCTTTACGATCAGCCTTATGATACTTGACTCTCACCTTAGGATCTGGTCGGAAGTGACTTTCATCGTTATCCGGGCAACCGTTTGACATGAAGCCGATCCCCAGGGGCATGGTGTAGTCTTCGTAGGTTCTCCATGAGGTATTGAGTATTTCCCCAACAACCTTACGCACCTTCTGGTTGGCGCCAAATGCCTGGTATGCCCATTCATCTGCAATCTGCTCGGATGAAAGTTCAGTATCCCATGTTAGTCTTCCAAAGCCGTATAGGTTCGCTTGTGCTAATAAATGCCCAGTCCAGTTCATGTCGTCTCCAATATTTGATACTCCGGCAATTCCTGAATGCTTGTACTCAAATGTTTCGCCGCTGAGCACTTTTTTGACTTCCGTTCCTCTTCCTTTAGCGTGGGTATCAAAATC
>NZ_JBDOPO010000228.1:0-3158 GCF_039830215.1 Rubritalea sp.
CTTCAGAGATGCGAGATCCACGGCATGAGGCCGAGTTTGATCTTCTATCAGAGAGTTTCTGAGCGACGTTGTAGTTGTAGCCTCCACTTGGTGACACATTACGCTTCAGCTCTCGTCTGATCGTTGAGACGTTACGTCCGATCGTTGAAGCTATGGATGCGTTGGACTCGCCCTTGCGGCGTAGGATAGATATGGTATACCGCTCTTCGCGGCTCAGATGTTTATAGGTCATTTGGCACAGGCTCGGTTTTGAACGGTGGAGCCAGTGCTGATACTAATCAGCATCTGGGCCGTTGTTCAAGTTAAGCGGTGCACTTCCGGTTTGAATCCAAGCATATAAAAGGATCTTCACGCGCTATGCATGACGGTTAGAAGTGACAAACCCGAAGAAAGAAGGCTTTGAGGGGCTGTGAGAACCATAAATATCATGGCTTTATGTGCTTTCGAAGGGTATGCCGTTGACGAGATTGAGTGTGCAGAGAGTTTCGCACACGTAAAACTCCGCTTCGATAAGCGGTTTCCCCCCAAATGACCACGCTGCCATGAAGTTCTCCCCAACAACAAAACGCGGAAAAGTTGCGTCATGGATAGACCGCTTGCTCACTTGAATACTATCTGGATAATCTTGCCTACAGTTCAAGGCAGATTCCCTAATCTGCTTACATTATGTGACCTCTGTCCCCAAGGATTTTCACCCACGAAAAAAGCGAATTGGAGGTAGATGAGACAGATAAGTTCGAGGGTCAGTCTCGCTCCAGCCAAGCAAGTCGGCAGCATGCTCAGCATCTCAGAATCCTCTGTTAGAAGCTACGATCAGGCTGTTCTTGAACGCGATCCTCCACCCAATTGAGACGGCATTAAGGCGCTACTTGTTGATGAAAAAAGTGTCAGAAAGCAACACAACTATGTGACGCTGGCTCTCAACTCGGATACGGGCGAGTTGCTGTACATACAGGAAGTCAAGAAGGGCGAGATCCTCGCAGTCTTCCTAAGATCTTTATCCGAAGATCAAAAACGCTCAATTCAAGCAGTGGGTATGAATAGGGGCGGTGCCTTCAAACGTGCAGTGGAGCAAAACTTGCCTAGTGCAGCAATCGTCATTGACCATTATCACCTCGTTATGAACGTCAAACAAGTCGTGGATGAAACCCGAAGAATTAAATGGAATAAGGCCTCAAAAGAAGACAAAAAGTACATCAACGTTGGGCGAAACGTCATCAACTGTAGTGGTGTGCACTAGCTCAGGAGAGCGAGCCAAAACGATTCGTTAGATTAGCCAAAGGCTTTATCTAATCTACTAAAGAAATTGTCTCCTACTCCAAACACAAAATCACCTCAGGAAAAACCGATAGCTGCAACAATCAAATAGCAAGGATCATCCACCGCTCCTGCGGAGTCAGCAATATTGACTACCTTTTATCCGATTAAGACATACAACCCTCATTCGCAGCGCCTGAGGAGCACCATTGGTGTTTTTTTATTAAGTTGCCTAAGCGGCAAGTAGTCTCAATCGACTGAAAATAGCTGACAATTAATTGTTAGTTTAATTCGACAATGAAACCGTAAAAGGCCCACATCCATGATGCAGGCCTGGGTAAAAATTGGAATTAACCCGAATTATTTAGCAAATTCTTTAGCTTTAGCAAAGGATGATTGATAACCTTTCGTGACAACATTTCCATCCTTATCAACGAGGCAATAAAAAGGCACACTTCCCGAGGTGTGATACTTCGCTAGCTTAGCTTTAGATGATTTATCGCTCAACACGTGCAACCATGGGAAAATTTCCTTTTTCGCCCATTCTAGAGCTGAGTCCTTGTCTCGATCTAAACTAACGTGAATGAACTCAACGTTCAGATTGTCGGCAATTTCTTTTTTATATTTGGCCACTAACTGTGGCGCTCCGCTCCGACATGGACTTCACCAACTAGCGGTGAAGTAGAGTAAGTAATACTCAGGAACTTTCTCCATCTGAGCTTTTTTAAAGCTTTTCCCTTCTAGACGAACGAGCGTCTTATCATTCAGTGTAGATCCAACAACCTGGCTAGCTATCTGTTCTTCAACAGTTGGAGCGCTAGCCGCGGCTTCTGCCGCAGCTGCCTCTTCAACTTTCGCATTCACCCAATCACGGTCTGCTTCGGAAAGCATGTCCATCTTGAACTTGAGTTTCTTGTATTTCTTTAAAACTGTGACTTCTCTGGTCTCTTGATCGAAGGATTTGTACTCCCCCTCAAATGTCTTCGCCCCGTCAGCACTCGTCCAAGTCCTCGCTTGAGCCGATAGGCTAAGCAAGGCCAGCCAGAGGGCTGCTTTATACTTCATATGAATCATAGATAATTCAGCTATACTCCTCACTATCAAACAGTCAACTTCGAATATCGGATATTAAAGCTGAGCTTGCTTGACGCACAAAAAAAGCGCAGCCTAGAAGGTTGCGCTTTTATTTAATCAACGAGTGGCGGAGCGGACGGGAATCGAACCCGCAACCTCCGGCGTGACAGGCCGGTGCTCTAACCAATTGAGCTACCGCTCCACTTAGTCGATGTATGTAGCAATGTAGGAAGATGGCGGAGCGGACGGGAATCGAACCCGCAACCTCCGGCGTGACAGGCCGGTGCTCTAACCAATTGAGCTACCGCTCCATCTTTCATCGTTGCTTTGCCTTGCGGCGGCAGGAAAATACCTATTTATTGACTCTGTGCAAGTTCTTTCTACCTAAAATTTGTACATTTTTGCAGCATCCAAAACACAAATCTCTTAGACTTCTAATAATCAACACTATAGGAAAACTGAGATATTTCCGCCTTTATGTAAAAAAAATCAAAGCCAGCTAAACCAATGATCTTCGAGTGCTAAGAAATCTTCCTATTTTTCTCAATTGCCCAAATCAGAGAGAAATCCACTTGCATCTACTAGTCTTTCGTCAGTTACTTACAGCTGTGCCCGATACAACAGCCACCTTACTTGCCATCGAATCCAGCTGCGACGAAACTGCGGTAGCGATACTACGTGGAAGCTTAAATCAAGCTGAAGTTCTCAGCTCTGAGATTTCTTCACAAATTGCAATCCACCGCGAATACGGAGGTGTCGTCCCAGAACTCGCCTCGAGGAATCACTCGCTCGCACTACACCCTCTTATCTCCGCTGCCCTGCAGAAC